>JAYVPO010000223.1:0-2966 GCA_043757325.1 bacterium | reverse complement strand
GTCGCGGACAAACTCCGGTATTTTTTGCCAAGAAAACTTTCAAATCTGAACACAACTTGTCGGCAAGAAGCACAACTTATTTTGTGACGGGCCCTAAGGGAGATTTTTTGCCTAACCTTTTATTAAAAGTTTATAAACATCTTAAGATTTACCTAATTTGTTCCGATCCTGACTTTTAAGAGGAATGCAATAAGTGCAGACTACTAGATTTATTTTTACCCTTATTTTACTTCAATCCGGTTGCCAAGGGCTACTACCAGGTAGAGCTAAACCAAGTGACAGCGATTCAAGGACGAATGATTCCGTACATCCAGATAACCCATCAGTTGAGTCTGAGAATTCCGTAAATAGAAAATCGCAATCCAAGGCATCGTCGGATGCGCAAAACTCTTCAACATCCACGCCAGTTACCTCACCCTTAAACAGAAATTGCACAGGTGCAATCCTTCCGTTTAAATATAACACTCCATATCTTACAAAAACTTTTAAATCACTGGATACCTCATTCTCAAATTTAATGCTTAAAAGCACATGCGGTGTCGATGACTTCGGCGAGTTTAGATTTACTGACGCTAACAAAAATCGAATCTATACTTGCCTCGAATCATCATCACTCTGGTGCGAACTCAAAAACTCAGATGCGAATACATCTGATCAACCAGGCAATCCCTATACACATCTAGGCGCATACCTCTTTAGACCATCCAAAGAAACTGGCTCCCCAATAAGGGATCTTCTTGTGCTGGAAATTCGACTAATGAATGACCTGTTTTCACTTAATTTATTTTTCCAAAATGCTGCAGGCGGAGGCGGATATAGCGGCATTCATTTTCAAGGTGAAAGCGACTGGAGAGAAGTGAAGTGCCTTGCTAATGGCTGCATTGCGTCTGGCGCAATTCAAGTAAGAGCTGATAAAAGAATTCCCAGGGCAAGAATATTAATGACAGATAATTCTTCGGTTGAAGTACCATTAGTGGTGGTTCCAAAATAAAATGAATATTTGAGTAAAGTGGACCCCGTTGTCTAAACAATTATTCAACTAAATTAAGATATATTCTCAACTCTTCTTTACAAATAGTAGTAGTGCCTGTGGGTAACGCTGGATGCGTTATCCAAGTAGCTGGGGAATAAGTCGCAGACTTATCCCAGACGATTGTGGGTAGCTACTGCTGTCCACATGAGTCGGCAGATACGTCATATCCATAGGCTTCCTTTTCTTCTCTTCTCTACGCAGCATGATAAACCTCCTTCGGTGTTGCGTAGGACAATCTTTGATGCGGTCGCTAGGTGTTGTAGAGATTAAAATACTCGTCGAGACCTACGTCGGCTTCTAAAAATTCTTGGTACTCTCGAATGTACACATTCTCATATTTTCCACTGCGCCAAAGGCGCTCAATGAAAATATTGTCAAGGGCTCGGCCCTTGACATCCATGCTCACTTTGATCCCCCTGTCGATCAATATCTTCGTAAATATATTCGACGTGAACTGCGAACCCTGGTCAGTATTAAAAATCTCTGGTCTACCGCGCTCCAATGCCGCTTCTAACGCATCCGTGCAAAATTCTACTCCCATTGTGTTCGACAAACGCCACGACAGCACATAACGAGAATACCAGTCTATGACTGCAATTAAGTAAGCAAAGCCTGACTCGAGTGGAATGTAAGTGATGTCACAACTCCACACGAAATTCGGTCGTTCAATTGACAAATTACGCAGAAGATACGAAAAAATTCTAGGCGATTCATCTTTGCGCGAAAGATTAGGTTTCGGATAAACAGCCTCAATACCCATCACACGCATTAGCCTTTGAATCATTTTCCGATTTACCGCTTGCCTAAGATCAAGGGCTATAGTTTCGGCTATCCGGCGGCTGCCATAAATTGGTTTTACACAAGAGAATATCTCTTATCAAGCTGTCCAGTTTCTGGGGTCCATTATAAATAATGGCTTAAAGAAACTTTCAAATCTTTTAGGGCAGAAACCCTGCTCTCTCACCATTGAAAATAAATCGCGCTGGTTTCCGTTTTGCAAACACGAGGCAATGGCTTCTGCCGAATTTTTTTCAAAAGGTTTAACTTTCGACTCCATAAATGGAAGCTGCCAGACCGCATTAATCGACGTTGTATCTTTATGTAATTTGGGGTGAGCAGCGATTTTTCTGATTGCGTCCATCACGTAAGCAAAAGGCCTTCCATTTTGCAGGTAAGTTTCTTTAAAAGTTAGACGGTGGCTTTTCGCGATTGGTTTTTCTACATCTCGAACGAAAGTTTTAAAAATATTTTCTACTGATTCATCATCATCGCTTTGAAGTTCCGCTGTAGAATTTTCAGTATGATGATTTTTTAAATTTGTTTTATTATTTATATTCCTTATAGGCAAGTCTACCTGGGGAGGATTTCTCACCACCCCCAGTGAGGATTCTTCTGGGGGGGTGGTGAGAATTTCATTCGCTGGTTTGAGAGTGTTTGTCGGAGAATTAATGTGAAAAATCAGTGTATTGCTGCAAGCAATTTCCACTTTGAGAAAGCCTGTTTTCTCAAGCTGCTGGTAGGCTCGTCGAAACCTAAGCTTATTTGTGGGTCCCCACCCCAGATCGAGGCAAATTTGCTTTTGCGAAAATTGACGAGAAATTTCGATCGTTCCCTTTTGGCTTGGGATATGGCGTATCAAGTAAATCCCCAGTGCTAGAGCTTCCGAAGAATAGTTTTGGCCTAGCAAAGAATCAATGTGCTGGTTTGCTATCATCGTAAATCCGCGTCCGGTTTGTTTTGGAAGTGTTTGGTTCATTCGTATTCCTTCAGTTTTAAATTAGGAAAAAATTTCCTAGCTCAATAATCATCCATGAGAAAAAGAAAAATGAAAATAGGCACCAAATCAGTGCCTAGGCACCAAACCAGTGCCTACCTCAATCTTTTTTAGGTAGGCACCAAATCAGTGCCTAGGCACTGATTTGGTGCCTACCTA
>JAYVPO010000222.1:0-11019 GCA_043757325.1 bacterium | reverse complement strand
AGATGGAGGCCGCGAGAATAGATTTGCAAAAATCTGACTCTCCATCCTTTGTAAGTCAATCAGAGCAAAGGTTATATGCTTAAGCTAGTGCCATTGGTCGCTGGAGTGATTTGATAAAAATGAATACCTAAACTTATCCAACCGGAAATACACAGCAAGCCGCCAATTGGAGTGACAGCCCCCCAAGCAGTTTGCTTAGTCAAAGCGAGTAAAATCAATGACAAACTAAAAATAAAAGCTCCGGTGATAAAAAACCAACCCGCGAAAAATAGCGTCTTGCCATTTGTGGGTAATGCCACTGTGACCAGCAAAGCTAACGCGTGAAACATTAAATACTTGGTCGATGTCTCGATCAAACCTAACTCGTAAGGATTTAAAATATTTTTCAGGCCATGTGCGCCAAAAGCTCCGACAATGACAGCAACCGCTCCATAAGCAGCGCCTACAATGCCAAAAATTCGTGCTGGCGTCATTATGACTTAGCCTTTTTTTGCATTACAACCAAAGTTTCAATATGATAAGTGTGAGGAAAAAAATCAAAACAATGAATTTTTTCGACTTTATAAAACTCGTTTAGGGTTAGCAAATCTCTCGATAATGTTGCGGGGTCACAGCTAATGTAAAATATATACTCAGGTGCAAGTTTTAAAATATTTAAAAGACATTCATCCATTCCGTCGCGCGGTGGGTCGGCAATGATCATATCATAATAAGATTTTTTCTTGACCGCTTCCTTTAAGAATTCAACAGAATCTCCGGCTATGTAGTCGGCATTTTTTTGCAAAACTTCCAGCGAAGAATGTGCACAATCTATTGACTGCTTATTAAATTCCACTGCAGAAACTTCCGCGCCATCGCGCACAAACTGTAAGGATAGATTTCCGTTTCCACAAAACAAATCTAAGATTCTCAATTTTTCAATTTTAAGTCGCGAACCGACTTCTACGCCAAGAAAATCGCGCAGGATGTTATTAATTCCAAGATTTACCTGCTGAAATATCCCCGGAAAAGTAAAGTAAGAGATATTGCCAGTTAGTTCGAATAGGAATTTTTCGTTTCTTGTGGAGTTTTTAATTTCACAAAAGAATACGTTGGAAAATGTCTGAAGTGTTTTGGCAAACATTTCGGCCTGCAGGTCGGTTTTTTCGTTGGGATGAACGACAACACTGACTTTGCCCTCCAATTCCGAGAAAACCTGAACCTCAAAGCGCAGTTGCAAATTTTTCAATTCTAATTCCGTGCGCTGAAGTTCTTTGATAAAAATATTAATCGCTGGATCGGCAATGTAACACTCAGAAATAGCGATTAAATCTCTAGTGCTTTGTTTGAAAAATCCAATTTTCTTAGCGCCATTCCCATCAATATGTATGCGTAGGAAAGCACGATTGCGATAATTGAACACTTTTGGCGACTGCGTTCCTGTGAGAGTCACCGTTCCCGTCATTTTTGCTATGCGAATAAGCTGCTGTTTAACAATATCCAATTTCCATTTAAACTGGGAATCGTATGTCGCGTTCTGCCATTGGCAACCTCCGCATGTTCCAAACACCGGACACGGAGCTTTAATGCGATCAATGCCTGGACTTACAACATCGATAACTTTTGCTTGACCGAAGCGATCTTTATCGTCGGTGACTTCGATTTCGACCATATCTCCCATCAGCGCATTTTGCACAAAAAAGACCTTGCCCTCAAAACGTGCAACGCCCGCTCCACCAAAAGCCATTTGCGAAATTAGAACGGTTTTTTTCTGCGAAGCATCAGCCAAAAGATGAAGTTCCTATTCAAAATTAGACGCGACCTAAGTAGACTACAGTGTACGTTAAAAATATAAAGGATAACAACCATGTCGTTATTTGATTTAGTTGTCATAGGTTCTGGGCCAGGGGGCGAGGTTGGCGCCATTCGTGCGGCACAGCTTGGTTTGAAAGTTGGGTTAATCGAAAAAGAACCGCACCTTGGCGGCACATGTTTGAACTGGGGTTGTATCCCTACCAAAGCCTTGTTGGAATCGGCCAAAACCTTCGACAAACTCCAGCACTTGGCGGAACTTGGTTTTTCTACAGGAGAAATCGCTTACGATTGGCAAAAAATTTTGGGTCGAAAAGAATCTATCGTTGATCAGCAAAGAAAAGGCCTGCGCTTTTTAATGAAAAAAAATAAAATCGAAGTATTTGAAGGCCACGGCCGGATTTTAAACAGCACAAAAGTTTCGGTTACCGCAAAAGATGGGAAAATAACCGATCTAGAGACCAAAAAAATTCTTTTGGCAACCGGTTCAAAAGTTCGAGAACTGCCTTTTGCTGTTGCAGATGGCAAGAAAATATACAATTCGGATCATATTTTATCTGTTGGAAAAGTTCCAAAATCCATGGCGGTGATCGGCGGAGGTGTTGTGGGGACTGAATTTGCTTCGTTATTTGGCAGATTTGGCTGCAGTGTGACAATCTTCGAAGTCGGCCCGCAGATCTTGCCAAGCGAAGATGATGAAGTTGTGAAAGACCTTATCCGAAGTCTAAAAAAACAAAATATTACTATTGAAGCTGGAGTCAAAGTTAAATCTATTGTTGCCAGCGCTGATAAAGTTACGGTCGCAACCGAAGATAATAAATCTCAAAATTTTGAAATTGTTTTGGTATCTGTTGGTCGCGAACCTGTTACTTCTGACGTGGGTCTCGAAAAAGTTGGGATTAAAACAGACCGCGGGTTTATCACTGTCAACGAACATTATCAGACATCGGTTCCCGGAATTTTTGCAATTGGAGATATTATTCCAACGCCTGCTCTAGCTCATACCGCTTCAGCAGAAGCGATTCACGCTGTGGAACATATGGCCGAACATCATCCCCCGGTCATTAATTATGATGCTAACCCAAACGCTATTTATTGTTACCCCGAGGTGGCAAGTATTGGCAAAACCGAGCAGGCTTTAAAAGCAAAAAATATTGAGTACAAAGTCGCGAAGTTTCCTTTCGCACCCATGGCAAAAGCAAAAATCGAAAACGCCACCGAAGGTTTTGTGAAAATTTTATACGAGCCAAAATTCAAAGAAATTCTCGGGGTTCATATTTTAGGAGCTCGTGCTACGGAGATGATCGCGGAATTTTGTTTGGGAAAGATTCTTGAAACAACTCTCGACGAAATTGGTTATACCATTCATCCCCACCCAACTTTATCCGAAACCATTATGGAAGCTGCGCACGCCGGAATGGGTGGAGCAATTCATGCCTGATAGCGGTAAAAAAATTGATGTTTTGATGCCATCGATGGGCGAGGGGGTTGTCGAGGCTACCTTAATTAAATGGCTCAAGCAGGTCGGTGACTCCGTCCAAAAAAACGAACCGTTACTTGAAGTTTCGACCGACAAAGTAGACACCGAAATCCCTGCTCCAGACGCCGGTGTTTTAACCGAACTCGTTGCTGGAGAAGGAGACGTGATTCAAGTCGGGCAAGTTCTGGCGCGTATCGGAGGATCTCTTTACCACACCCCCGCCATAAAAGAAAAAAATTTCATTTCTTCGGAAACGAAAACTTCAGAATCTGATAAAGCTTATTCCAAAAACTTAACAGAGGTTTTTTCAAATAAATCTGAGCTTTTAAGAAAAACATCTCCGTTAGTACGAAAGATGGCAAAAGAGGGCGGAATTTCTTCTTCAGTGCTGCAAGAAATGAGTGGAACCGGTCTAAACGGAAAAATCACGAAACTTGATTTTTTAAAATTTATACAAACAGGGCACTTGCCGCCCAATACACCATCAAATACTTATGGAAATGGAGAAACTTTAGATGGGGTGCCTGTTCGTCGTGAAAAAATGTCAAAAATGCGCCGACTGATTGCCGAACATATGGTTGCTTCGGTAAAAACATCACCTCATGTCACCACTGTTTTTGAAATCGACATGCATAGTGTTGCGCAATTTCGCGAGAAAAATAAAAAAGAGTTTGAACAAAACCAAGGAATTAAATTAACTTTCACCGCATTTTTAATATATGTTGCGGTTCAGGTGATAAAAGAATTTCCTTTAATGAATGTATCTGTTGATGGCGATGAAATTTTATTTAAGGAATCGATTAACGTTGGTTGTGCTGTTGCTTTGGAAACGGGCCTTATTGTTCCGGTGATTAAAAACGCTGAAAAATTAGATTTATCGCAGATTGCTCAGAAGCTCGATGATTTAGCAAGCCGAGCTCGTTCCAAGAAACTGCTGCCAAACGAAGTTCAAGGAGGTACCTTTTCTATCACTAATCCTGGCGGTTGGGGCAGTATTTTATCAAATCCTATAATCAACCAGCCTCAGGTCGCCATATTAAGTATTGGAAATATTGTTAAGCGACCGGTCGTTATTGACGATATGATTGCTATCCGGCCGATGATGTTTGCAGGTCTTACTTTTGATCACCGAGTGATCGATGGCGAGGGCGGATCGAAATTTTTGGCGCGGTATAAAAATTTACTAGAGAATTTTAATGGCAGGTCCCAACAAAGTAGTTAAATCAGGCGAAGTGTTGTTTCGTGTCGGCGATCCGTCAGCTGCGGGGATGTTTGTAGTACGGCAAGGTGAATTGGTTGTTTTTTTAGAAAAAGAAGGCAAAGAAATTATCCTTGCACGTGTCGGAGCTGGTGGCCTTGTTGGCGAAATGGCATTGTTTGAGGAAAAGCCGCGCTCGGCATCGGTTCGAGCTTTTGTGGATTGTGAAGTGACGCAAATCACTTCTTTAGATTTTGAGAAATTAATGAAGCAAATTCCAAAGTGGTTTGTGGGTTTGATGGGAGCTCTTTCTAGCCGCTTAAGACAAACCAATGATCGTTTGCAAAAAGCCGAAAATCAACAAAGAGTTGCCAACATGCAAATTGGCGACGGGCCTTTTCGTAATGCGATTCGGCTGGTGCAGTTACTGGATTTGGTCTGGGCTCGAGATGGTGAAAAAGCTGCCAAGGATCTACTTTTGTCCAGGCAAGTAGTGGAAGATTTTGTCGACCAAAATTTTCATGAGTTGTTGCCCGACTTTAAAAAAATGCTCAATCTATTGGTAAAACAAAGTATAATTGTGGAAAAATCTGGAAGTATTGCCATATCTCATCGCATTCTGTTGCGCCAGCTGTGTGAAAAGTTAGAGGAATTATCACAAAAGCAAATCGCAAATATTCCGGAAAGGCTTGGTGATATTCTTCGGATCGCAGAATCCCAAAGTGCCAAATCCGCGTACGATCAGGTTACAATGAGTTTCGAAGACTTAATCAAACTCACTGCGCAGGCCCCGGTGGTGTTGGCTGATTTGCAGATTTTTGGCCAAATTTCGGGACCTATTCAGTTGGCTAAGACCAGCACGGCTTCGGGCACGGGACTTAAAATTACAAAAAACGATCAGTTGCCCGTTTTCATAAAAATGATGAGGGTGGTGGCAGCCATTTACACCGCAAACATCTGACGCTGGTGGGCAATGAGAAAAATGACTGCTTATTGCTGGAGCGAAATGATAAAAATGACTGCGTTGACTTCAAAAAACCCTCCTCGCCGTGCGACTAGCTGCGTATAGCACTGTCTTCGTCGGTTTTTTATCGTCGCCTTGTCCTTTTTTCATTTGGCACCAGCTTGGTTCATAAGTTTTATGTCAGATGACTACGCGGGGTAAAAGGCAACAAAATAGGAATTAAAGATTTTCAAATTATACCGATTGGGTATATAATGGGTATATTCCGAATGATGGGAATGATGAGAATGATGGGAATATAAAGCCTATGTTGGACTTCGAATGGGATGAAGCAAAAAGTGAACGGACACGAAAAGACCGCGGCATAAGTTTTAACGATGCAAGCAAGCTTTGGTCGGATCCGGACTCGATAGAAATCCAAGCACGAACAGAAGGCGAATTAAGATTTGCAAAAATTGGAAATCTAAACGGCCATATTTTTATTTGCATTTATACGCAACGAGAAGCAAAGATTAGGATCATTAGCGTTCGCAGAGCACATTTAAAAGAGGTCGCCATTTATGAGCAGAATTAAGCAAAAAATTGATACAAAAGAGTTCGATAAAAAATTCGACGCGGACGAAGACATCAGCGATTTTTTGGATCTAGAAACGGCGATTAAAAAAGTCAATGTTGACTTTCCGCTTTGGATGGTAACTGAGCTCGACGCGGAAGCCTTACGTCTTCAGATTCCTCGTCAAGCTGTCATTAAAATGTGGATTGACGAACGTTTGCACCAAATCATGCGTGAGAAAACAATCGGAGACCGAAGACGTAAAGTATCAGGTCAGTAAAAGTGGTATTAGTTGGGATTTAGTAAATCTCCTGTAAGTCTCGCCACTTCTATCTTTCGATCAAGAAAGATTTTCATGCAGATAATCACACCTAGACAAAAAGCTAAAATAAAAATGGACCTTAAAAGTCTTTTTGGCATTGAAATTGCTCCCCTCTTTTAATAGAACTAAACTCGAAAGTTATTTTTAGAATCTCAAATTTTGTTAGGGTTGTCTATGTCTGCAAAAGCTACCGTTGAAAATATAAGCACAGTTCAAAAACGTTTAAATATTGAAATACCGGATGATGTGGTTAATAAAGAATTTGATCATCAATTTTCTATCGTCCAAAAAAAGGCCAACCTTAAAGGTTTTAGGCCTGGAAAAGCTCCTCTTTCGATGATCCGTCAGTTGTATACAACCTATGTCACGGGTGATGTCATCAATGGCTTAATCGGAAAAAGTCTAGAGTCCGTGCTCGGCGATTTAAAACTTAATGCAGTTGGAACACCTGTTGTTGAAAAAATGCAAGATCCTAAAAAAGACAGCCCATTTGTATTTTCGGTGATTGTAGACGTGATGCCAGACTTTAAAGTCGAAAATTACAAAGGGATTAAAATTAAAGTTAATAAATTCGAGGTAAAAGAAGAAGATACCGTGGAAGAGCTGCAAAGGATAAGCCGGCGACGGGGCCAAGCAACCCTTGTAGATCGTGAAGCCGAAATGGGAGATCTTGTGAAGTATTCCCAGAAGGTTACTGATGCCAGTGGAATTCCGGTAACTGCATTAACTTTTAAAAATACCGCCGCATTACTTGGCGCTCATGAAACAGCCCCCGAAGTTGAGGCTATGCTTTTAGGTATGAAAGCTTCGGAAACAAAAGAACAAACTATCAATATGCCTAAGGATTTTAAGAATTCGGAACTGGCCGGCGAGGGGTTGAATTTTACCATCACATTAACTGAAGTGCACTCTTTTATGCTGCCTGAAGTTAATGATGAATTGGCAAAAGATCTGAGCTTTGATTCGCTAGAAGATCTTAAAAAAGACATTCGCACGCGGATAACAAGTTCCTTCGAGAAATCAAATCAGGATTTTAAAGAGCAAGCCGTGATGAATGATTTATTGGCTCGAAATACCTTTGAAGTTCCACCGACCATGGTGGATTCAGCCATCGACACCATGATTAACGAATCGCAAATCCCCGACAAAAAAGAGCTCGAAAAAATTAAAAAGGATCCCTCGGTTAGAGCGTCGCTGTTAGAAAAAGCTCAATCGAGAGTGAAAACATCGTTAATTCTTTGGCAAATTAAGAACCAAGAAAAACTCGAAGTGACTGACGATGATGTGAAAAACTACTACCGAAAAATGTTTCCTGCAGACGAATACGAGCAAAATCAGGATCTTATCGAAAAACTTATGGTAAAAAATGCAGACGCCCTTAAAAATGAATTAATTTTTTCTAAAGCTATTGAACTAGTGGTTGAAAACGCAATTATTGAAACGGTGTAATTAACGTAAGTTTTTAGGCTTTTGGCTGTTTTTACAAATTCCGCCACCCGCAACTTCTGCGGCCCTGCATAAATTGATCCGATAAGGCTATCAATAATAGCGAAGGATCGATCGTGCAAATGAAAATGGCTGGCGCAACCGACCGCGGCTTAAAACGTACAATGAACCAAGATAGTCTTTTTTTTGATGAGGCTGCAGGTATTGCTATCGTTGCCGACGGTATTGGAGGACGCAAAGGCGGAGAGATTGCTTCGTCCATGGTGGTAAATCATCTTCGAAAAGCTTTTGAAACCGCGCAAAAACTTTCGCCTGACGATCTCTATTCTTTTTTGCAATATAACATTCAGGCCATTAACTCGGAAATTTTTAATCGCAGCCAATTGGATGCCCATGATGGTATGGGAACGACCCTAGAATGCTTAGTTTTTGCTGGTCAGAAATTATTGATTGGCCATGTGGGAGATAGCAGAACTTACATGATCAGTCGGGGCGATATTTTCCAGCTTACAACCGATCACAATGTTGGAAGTTTTATCGATCAAGGTTTAATTTTGCCGCAAAGTATTCACCCACAGACAAAGCGCGAAGCCCTGGTGAAAGCCGTGGGCATAGCCGCCGATTGTGAACCAGATATTTATGAGATCGAAGTGCGACCAGAATATGTATTCTTAACTTGTTCCGACGGTTTATTCAATATGCTAACCACCAAAGAAATCGTCGGTTTTTTTACCGGGATTCCATTCGATCAAATTCCTGAGAAACTCATTGCCGCTGCAAATGCCAAAGGTGGAAAAGACAATATTACCGTATCAATCTCTCAGTTCGAAAAAAGTCCAGGCGTCACGACGCAACACTCGCCGGGGGGGCGCAGATAGAAGATGTCCCAGGAACAAAAAACCCAAGTTTATTTACTGCGCAAAGGTTACCGGTTAATTACCGGGCCGATGACCGTGGCTGAAATCTCAGCGGGTTTTCACAAAATGGAAATTGGATTGCTTGATGAAGTTTGTGGGCATGCAGGTCCTTGGGTGCAGTTTTCCAGTACCGAAAAGTTAAAGCAAATCTATCCAGCAGTAGCAAGCAGCGTGTTGAGCCGAATGCAATTTTCAGAATCCATAAATAAAAGTCAGGCGCGCAAAACCGAAAAAGTAAATATTCGCTTTCCTGAGCCCAAAAAAACTCAAAAGCCACCCAGGAATTATTCTGTAGTGGTCGTAAGTATTTTGCTGATTGCAGGAATTCTTCTTCTTTTGCGGCTTGCGATTGTAAATAATCTTGCGGCTAAATCCATTCCTTTGCAGGTTGCAGCACTTCCTAAAGTAAATAATTATTTTGACTTTGAATGTCAGAAAAACCTTATTGAAACTAAGTGGGCCGAAGCACAGCCGGGAGGGAGAACTTTTGCAAGCGGAATGTTTACCCCAAAAAATCCATTGTTGAAAATTTTATTGTGGGATCCCTACTGGATTGTAAGGCATTCCCAATTGCAAGTCTCTCAGATGCCTCCAAGAAGCTTTTTTGAACTCTGTTTTACCACCATTAAGTCAACGCTCTCGAGCGCTACATTAGCCGGAAAAGAGCGGGATTTTTCGCGAGTTGTGCTCGATCGCGTAAGAATGCAAATGAACATACTAAAGGGTATTCCTGCATCCACCCAAAATACCGAGTGGACTCATCCTTTACAGATTTTAAATTGCTACGACACCGCAAGTTCTACGGGGGAATTCGAACGGTGTCATCAAATTCAGAAAAAGATGGATCCTGATTTTCAGAGAATTTTAGAAGACTACCAAAAATTCCAATTGCTAAGATTAGGTTTAAGCGAAACAAAGTCTGATGAAGCGCTGATTACAATCCTAAAGAGGATCATTGTGGATTTTCCATTTGATGGTGCTTTGGGACGACTCGATTACCGCGTGGAATTAAAAAAGCTTAAAGACTTATTGAATAATTAATTGGCGCGTAGACGGCGAATTAAGTTTTTACTGAACATTAACTTGCATAACTTTTAGTGAAAATGCGCTACTTTTTAGCCCTCTAATTGTAGCGATTAGTGTATGCGAACCTTTATCGGATGGTACGGTCCACTCAGTTGATTTAGCTCGCCGATTTTTTATTTCACCACCACTTACGAACCATCCCACTCGAAAATTCTCATTATTTACTGGGTTGTAAACTAACTCCACGGGTTGCGTAGCGCCAGATGGCAGTGTCTGTGCGGCTGGATTTTGGATTGAAACGGAAGGAGTTACGTATTGCAGTTCTTTTGAGCCTTCAGGATACACTAAAATATCACCGACGATTTTTTGATCTTCGCCCGTTTGACTGGTTACCCGAACTCCATAACGCGAACGCACCGGAAAATAATTACTCAACAGTATTCGCGCTTGTTGAGGAATCGTGACGGTACCAGTGATTTGATAAAGGCTTAAATTTCCGAAATTAGTTTCTTTGGTGCTAGATTGATCGATGGTTGCGGGAGACTGTAAACCGACGGAACTATTTGAGTCCGAAAAGATTTGTGCATTAAGCGTTAAGCCTGAGGGGCCGGCAAGATAATAAATAAGTGTTACGACTGAGCCTGGCGAAGCTGTAAGTGGAGTTGAAGAAACTCCAATTGCCCGCAGCTTATCGACTTTTTCTTGGCGCGATTCCTCGGAATTACAAGATAGAATCCATGGTGGCAAAAAGGCGAAAGTGAGAAGTTTTAATAGCAACGCAACTCACCCATAACTTTCACAACCCGAGTTCCGCCGGTTTTGTGACAGCGGTTTACGGCGTTTTGGTATTCTACGGTTTCTTTGCTGTTTATGGGCTCCGATCCCGCTTCATTGCCGAGCACTCCTCCCGATTTGGCGCAGGTATGAAACAAGGCAGATAGTGCGAGTAAGGTTAAAAATTTAGACATTTTATGACAATTCCTATGCAATGTGGTCTATTTTTATATTGCCTCAAAAAGTAAAAAGTCGCAACCAGGTTGCTTTGCGAAAGGTGTGATTTTTGCAACTTCTCAGTAACCTTTGGCTAACGCCTGATGCAATTTTTTGCGCGGGTTGATGTTTCCTAGATTTGTCGCCTCCACCGCAGTCCTTGACTTTTACATCTGCCTTTTTGTTGCCTTTGGTCTGTGGGTGATCCTGATCCTCGCCTAGAGGCGTTTACGTTTTCTTGCATTGTTTTTATAATAGCAAGAATCCCGTTTGATATTTTTATAGCAGTTTGTCTGACTTAGCTTACGGAAGCCGCATGGCAATATTTTTAG
>JAYVPO010000221.1:0-37903 GCA_043757325.1 bacterium | reverse complement strand
TAAAGTAGTTACGCTTACAAAAAAACAAGAAAAAATCTTGCGCGCAATTTCTCCAACACTGCTTTTGTAGTGAGAAAAATTTAGGAAAAGTCAGGTTATTAACTCCTCTTATTAGTTTTTTGCGTTCTTTTTCACAGCGTGAGCATCCTGAGCCATGTTTTGATGGATCATTTTCCCAAAGATCAAAATTTTTGGTGCTAATTTTTGCGAGTTTTTTTGTCAGTGATTCTTTAAGGCTGTATCCAACAAGCCGTTCTCGGACTAGAAATTCTTCAATTTTTTGACACCCGTGGAATTTATTTTCGTAATTATTTTGCGCGTTATGGGATTTTATGGCGGATGATTGGGGCCATTGGTAACGTTGCAGACAGATGCCCAGGGCGCTACAAGGTATTATGTTCTGGACGATCGCTGAGGCGCCAGGTTATTTGCAAGCCGTAAAAAACACCGAATTAACGTTTTATCACGGCGTTGCGCTTGCTCTTTACACTGGAATGAGACTCGGTGAAATTCAAGCCTTGAAGTGGGACAGCGTGGATTTTGGAATGCGGCAGATTATTGTGCGGCGAACTTATTGCTTAAAATCAAATAAAGCGAAAGAATGGACCAAAACAAAACGCGTGCGCCGAATTCCAATCAACGAGTCACTTCTAGAAATTTTGCTGACGTTAAAGCAAAAGTCTAGGTCAGAAGAAGTCCTGCCGGATTTTCCATTTCATCATGCGTCACGCACTTTAAAAAGGACCGCAAGGGAGTTTGGAATTTAACCGATCCGGTTTCATGATCTTAGACATAGTTTTGCAAGCAACTTTATGATGCGCGGCGGTGATATCTACAAGCTTCAAAAACTTCTGGGTCATTTTGATCGGTTGCAATGAGTGAACGATACGCCCAGCTGTCGCCTGAGCACCTGAAAGATGCTACCAATATTTTGGATTTTGGAACTCGGAATACCGGAAACGTTATTCGGCTTTCAAAACTAGGGTGACCAAAAGGAGAGCAAAATGTTTTAAAGAGCATTTTTAATTAATGTTTTCAATTGGTTACGTCGGTATGGCGGAGAGGGAGGGATTCGAACCCTCGAAGGACGTAAATCCTTAACGGTTTTCAAGACCGCCGCATTCGACCGCTCTGCCACCTCTCCAAAAGTAAAACCACTGCGATCGACATTCTGATATTTCAATATGACACGAAATCACATACAGCGCCAAGCGACAAAAGAAATTAAACTTGCTTATGCATTACGCAAACGTTGGATACGACTTTCTAAAGTCGGATGTGTTGATAGCAAAGCAAAAAATCCACTGGGCCGGTTCGAGATTTTTAAACTAGCCATCGAAGGATGAGCAGCCTCAACCTCACTCACTCCAGTCAGTCTTCGTAAAGCCTCGAGAGAGGATACCATTTTGTCCCGTCCTGCTATTTTTGCACTGCCACTGTCGGCCCGATATTCTCGGTACCGCGAAAAAGACGCAACGACAATCGATCCAAGAAGTCCAAAAATCATTTCAAAAAGAAAAGTCAAACCAAACTGTACCAGCCGCGATGGTCCTTCATCTCTATCTCCGCGCATTGCAGAAGTAATCGCGAAACTTACAACTCTTGCAAAAAACATTACAAAAGCATTCATCACGCCTTGAATCAAAGTCATAGTCACCATATCACCATTAGCAATATGTGAAATTTCATGACCCAACACCCCTTCAATCTCACTGGCATTCATCCGTGTCAACAAACCAGAAGAAATGGCCACTAACGAATTATTTCGAGATGGCCCCGTAGCAAAAGCATTTACTTCAGGACTATTGTAAATCCCTATCTCAGGCATTTTAGACAAATTTGCACTTCGAGCTAAACTGTAAACCTTCTGCACAATCGATCTCAGATCTGGATCTCTGGTCTCTGGGTCAATAAGTTTCACACCCATCATCCATTTGGCGAGAATCTTTGAAAGCCCCAGGGAAATAAACGCTCCGCCCATTCCCCAAACCAAACAAAATAGGAATAGCTGCTCGTAATCCAAGCCTCTTGCAGTCAGATACGGCCTTACGTCAAAAACATTTAAAATCAAAGAAATCGTCAAACAGATAAGTAAATTCACTGCAATGAACAGAAACACTCTCTTTCCAAGTTGCATAACAAACTCCTAAATCTGTAATCTAAAAAATTTTCTATGAGAAACCTGTGAGAACTATCCTACAAGGGCTTTTACAATTTCTTTTTCTTCTTGAAGCTCTTTCACGCTTTCCGCAATTTTCTTACGGGCAAACTCCGAAAGTTGAACTCCTTTCACAATCTCCCAATCGCCATTTCCTTGTGACCTCAACGGAAAAGAGAACATCAAACCTTCTGGGACTTGATAAGGATTTCCGTCACTTATAACAGCCGCCGAAAACCAGTCACCGTCAGGAGTTTTATGCGTTAATCGCTTGATGGTGTCAATACATGCCGACGCTGCCGAGGCTGCAGAAGACTTACCTCGTGCTTCGATAATCGCCGCTCCACGCTTTTGCACGGTTTTAAAGAAATCATTTTCTAGCCAGGTTTTATCTTTAATAACTTGAGGCACCGCTTGACCTAAAATCTGAGCGTTTTCAAAATCCGGAACCATCGTAGAACTATGATTTCCCCAAATCGCCAAACGCTTAATATCTCCCAGCCCGCAATTCGCTTTTTTAGCCAATTGGAATTTTGCGCGATTTTCATCTAACATCGTCATAGCAAAAAAAGATTTCGCGGGAATCTCACGACAATTTTTCATAGCAATAAGTGCGTTCGTGTTGCAAGGATTGCCCACCACGATTACTTTGACGTTCTTGTCTGCTCGCGCCAGCGCTTTTCCCTGGCCAACAAAAATGGGACCGTTGTCACGAATCAAATCATTGCGTTCCATTCCAGGACCGCGAGGTTTCGACCCAACAAAGAGGCCCCAATGAATTCCATCAAAAGCCTTTTCAGTCTGGTCGGTAATGGTGATTTTGGAAAGAGTCGAAAAGCCGCAATCTTCAAGCTCCATTGCTGTTCCTTCCGCTGACTTCAAAGCCGGGGCAAGTTCCAAAAGATTTAATTCCACAGGTTGATCAGCGCCAAAGACTTCGCCGGATGCGATTCTAAATAACAAACTATAACCAATTTGACCCGCTGCACCGGTGATCGCCACTTTAATAGGTGATTTCATTTTTCTAGTCCTTTAAATTTAGTATCCCCAAAGCATAACCTGTATCGACAAAATTGAGAAGAGTGTTTGCGCGACCTGGTTTTTATTTATACCAATTCCAAATGCCGGGATTTGGTTTGCGGTTTAAAACGGTTTAGCTCCCAAAAATTTTCCAGCGGGCGATAACTTGGTAGATCCTTCCAGTGCAGAAGTTTTCCCTCGCTTTCAAAATAAAGGATACTTGCCCTGCCGGTGGATTTTAACGCTCGATTACAAAATACACAGCTTTTTACTGCTTTAATGCTGCCTTCGATCTTAATTTTAACCTCAACAAAATTAAAATCAAGGGTCGGCTTCGAACAGAAAAAACATCCGTCAAGTGACGTTTTCCCATTAAAATCTTTGAACTCTTTAAAAGTTAAAAGTTGACCTGTCAAATCACTGCGAAATAAATTCTGCACCCGCAAAAAATCTTTGTAATTTAACTGGGAAATTTTAAAAGCCTCTTCGAGATGCAGAAAGTTTTTACCGTAAGGAGGAATTTCTCGGACAGCGACCAAAGTTTCTTTCAAAGAAGTTAATGCGGTTTCAAAAACATCGAGAACTTCTTTACTGCTAACTTCCTTTAAAAAAGAAGAAAGTTGCATAGCTACAGTTGCGGCGGCATGCAAGCCTTCCACAAGTTGGAGGTAACGCGCTCGATAGATAAAAAACTTATTTTTTTCGGTTCGACCTTGAATCCACGTTGCAAAAAGAGCAATGAGTGCCAAAGCCGAAGTCACCGAGAGTAATAAAATAATTTGTTGCGGTTGCATTATCTAACCCATTAAAAAGCTTAGCTTTTCAAAAAATAGTTTAAGTTTAAATCGCACCGTTCCGAACTTCTTCACAAGAGGCTTTTGCGCGCTTATGAATTACGAAAACCAACGTGTTGTATTCAACAAAATTCTTACCAAATATAAAGAGTACATGGAACTCTACAAGGGGATCAACCATGGCTCCATTGAAGGCTGCACTCCTTTCAGTCAATTTTACTGGCATTTTGTATATTACTCAAAGTACGCTCCTTCAAGTTTAGGCACAATCCGTCGGTTTTAATTAAAAAAACATTAGATTGTTGCGTTTTTGTCAAACTATTTATAAGATAATTTAAAATGCTGTAGGTTATTTTTTAATCTCAGGGAGCGGCGTGCCTCGAGAACAAGCAAAGTTTAAACTCACAGACGACGGACTTCATGTTACCGACTCTATTCTGTGGCTGGACTCTGCGACCAATGGTCAATTGTCTTTTCTTTCGACAGCTTTGAAAAAAACCCAGATCTGTGTGCCACAAGTCATTACCACCGAAGAAACCGCCAAACTTTTGGAAGTTTTAAAGAAAAAACCCAACGCTCTTGTGTGTCAGTATAATCGGCCTTTTAGTTTGGGAAAATTACGAATTGAACTTTTGCCTAGTGGAAATATTTTAGGTGGTGCTTCGTTACTCATCGAAACGGATCGCGACAAGATTCTTTACGCCCCTTTTTTGCAACCAAATGCCATACCCACGGTGCGAAAAATGCAAATTAAACGCGCACAGTCGTTAATTGTTGGTGCTTATTTTCCAGATTCCAATACGGTTTTTCCCAACCGCAAAAAAGAAAAGGAACGTCTTTTGGAAAAGATTCAAGAATTTATTGCAAACGACGAATACCCAATTATTCTTTGCGACCCAAGTTCGACTGCGCAAGAAATTGTTAAACTTTTATGTGACGCCGGTCTTCCTGTTTCGGTACATCCTTCGATAAGACGCATTAATAAAGTCTATGAAAACTATGGCTCAAAGTTGGGACGTTACTCGGTTTTTACAAAGCGGAATAGTTTAAATAAAAAAATTCTGATCTTACCAAAGTCTTTAAAAATTCCTTTTACTCGAATTAAAATCCCTAATAGCCCCGTGTTGTCAATCGACGATACTTTGCAAACCAATACAAATTTACGTGGGTTTTTTTCCACCATGCCAACCCGAATTGCCGACACGTTTTTTCTGAGTTCTTACTGTGATGGGCCCGAACTCCGCGCAATTATTTCTTTAGTATCTCCGAAAGAACTTTATTTTATTGGGCCGTACGCTAAAAAATACTGTGAAGATTTTCAAAATGCGGCTCAGAAAGTTCAGCCTTTATTTATCAACGATCAACCCACATTATTTTAGGAAGCCGCTTGAAAATTTCACTTGTTGTACCTGTGTTTAATGAAGCCAGACATCTCGACGAGTTTTTCGCAAAACTGTTTGCTATCGTTCTTCCGTGTGATGTTCAGTATGTTGTAGTCGACGACGCGAGCACCGACGATTCATGGTCTATTATCAAATCTGTAAAAAATTCCCGATCTGATCTCGATATGATTATTTTTTCCCAAGCAAAAAATGCAGGGAAGGGCGCTGCAATTCACAAAGGAATAGAACTTGCCACTGGTGCAATTATTACCATTCAGGATGCGGATTTTGAATACGATCCCAGAGATCTGGCTAAATTAATTGAACCAATTTTGCAAAATCGTGCTGATGTTGTTTACGGAAGTCGATTTCACAAAAGTAATTCACAAGTGCACCGCACATTTCATTATCTTGTGAATAGAATATTGACTTTATTTTCCAATGTTTTAAGTGGGCTTTACCTAACCGACATGGAAACCTGTTACAAAGTATTTCGCGCGGAGATTATCAAATCTTTACATTTGGAATCTAAAAGGTTTGGATTTGAACCAGAAGTCACTGCTGCCGTGGCCAAACTTAAGCTTCGTGTCGAAGAGTATCCTATATCTTATTTTCCAAGAAATTACTTGGAAGGCAAAAAAATAAATTGGAAAGATGGGATAGCCGCATTTTGGTTTATTATAAAATACAATCTGCGCACTGCAGATACGGCTATCAAAAAACAAATGCCCAACCAGTATTTAACCGCAGGCAGGCAGTGGTTGTAGGCGGCGTGAATGAACAGTTTTAAAAAATCTTTGTTAATGACCATTGCTGCGATTGTGCTTTTTTTACGTAAACATGAATGTTTCTATTTTCCCTATCTCCACGCAGAAGATGGAGCTGTTTTTTTAATTCAAGCGTTTCGCGATGGGCCGAGTGCTTTTTTCACGGAGTACGCGGGGTACTTTCATCTCGTGCCACGGATCGGAGCGCTCTTGGGTTCACTTCTTCCAATAGCTTTAATTCCTACTGGCTTTCTCTTGTTTGCGACCAGTGTGGTTTTTGCATCATTCTACCTCATTGTTTCTTCACCAATCGGCCGTCGCCATAAATTTTTACTGGTACTTCTTATGATATTTGTACCGAATACAGGCGAAGTTTTTTTCAACCTTACAAATACTATCTGGCTATGCGGCCTCAGCCTTTTTATTCTTTTAAACAATTCCGAACCACAAACATCGAGAGGAAAATTGTTCACGTACTGTTTTTTACCGATTCTGTCTCTAAGCGGCGTTTTTTCAGTTTTTCTTTCACCACTATACTTGATAAAAGCTTTTTTAACTCCAAGCGCTTTTCGCATAAGGTCTGCTCTTTTAGTTGTATCCTGCGCTGCTATTCAAGTTTTTTCGATCTTAAGGTCACCTGTGAGTGACGGCAGACAAGACTATAATATTTTAGACTGGTTAAATGTTTTAACCGGGCGCACGATTCTGCGAGTTTTTTTTAACAACTTGTGGTTTCCCTGGGATATGCGTGACTGGGCGGGCGCGTTTTTACTACTTTTAGTCTTTCTGGGTTTTATGTTTTATTTTGCGATCAAGTACAAAAATTTTGTTCTCTTTAGTGCAAACTCATTTTTTGTTGCATTGATTTTTGGCGTTTCTTTTCGCCTCTCAAGTTCACAGGTGCTATCGCGCAATATTAACGCTGATCGCTATTTTATAATTCCCTGCTTACTTATTGGAATTCTTTTGGTCGAATCACTCGGCTTAGCTAAAGGTAGGATTACTCGAACACTTATCATGTTCTTTTGTCTCATCTATATTGCAACAGGAATTAAATATTTTAACTTTGAAAGGTATCCAAGAACATACTGGGTAGAACGCAGCACATGTGTCGGCGGGAGTCACCCATGTTCGGTGTCTATTTTTCCGGAAAACTTTTATTTTCAATACGATCCACAATTCAAATACATTTGGCCTTGGCAGCGTCATTAAGGGCCTTTATTTGACAGACCTAGACACCTGCTATACGATAATTTGGATCAGCAATTCTGAATATTTTTTAAGAGCCCACGTTTTAACATCGTGTGTAGGAGTGATGTAAATGTTTCCAACCTGGCTAGAGGCGTCTTTGCTACAGCGCACGTTGGTTGTGACCATCGCACCTATAATAAGTGTTTGGTTTTTTTTATTGCCAGGGGCAATCGCCACAATTTTATTAGTAAGAAAAAATGCTACGCTTAAAGCGCAAACCGCGTTTTACTTGCCGCTAACTTTCGTTTTAAGCTGTGCCATTTCCTACACTTTATTTTGGGTTTTCTTTTTTGATATTGCAGTGGGGAGGATAGTAGGGCAGATCTACCTTTGCGTCCCAACATTTTTTTTGGTAATAAGTAAAACACTGCGACAAGATTTAAAATTTTTATTCCAAAACAAAAATTTTAAATTTCCTTTAATTCTAATGATACTCCTGACTACGTTTCAGCTTAACATGCTTAATTCTGTGTCACGGGGGGAAGAATTGACACCGATTAGTCAAAATAAAATCGGGCATCAGATGCCCCCAGATTGCTATCTGCCTAAATGGTTTTCTGATATGTGGTTTGTTTATAACTATAAAGACCAGCAAAGAGGCAAATCTGGTAACGTGGGTCACCGTTCTGGTGACCGTCCCCCACTGCAGGCCGCGATTTTTTTGAGTTTGCGGCAATTAAATTATCCAATAAGTACTTCTGCAAATGAATATCAATTCATTGCAACTTTTTTACAGTCGAGTTGGATTTTAGCTTTTTGGTTTCTCTTTCAGCTGATTAGGGCGCGCTCGTCCATGGTGATCTATACTCTACTATTAGCAACTTTTTCGTCTCTTACTTTTTTTAATGGTATTTTTGTATGGCCAAAACTTTTAAGTGCCTGCCTTTGGATTTTAGGATTTTGTTTTTGGTTTTTGGCTGATACGTCGATTATAATTTCAATTTTTACGGGTTTAACATTTGCATTAAATCTGCTGAGCCATGGCTCCACAGCTTTTGCATTGATCCCCGTTGCAATCCTATCGGTTATTCGATTTAAGAAAAAACCATTTCTGCATTTGGTAATTGCTGGGATAACATTTTTCGCCAGTTACCTTCCTTGGATTTTGTATCAGAAACTGTACGACCCGCCTAGTGATCAAGTTGCAAAATTGCACTTAACTGACGTGGATTATTTTATTCAGCCAAATGCTGATCTTACAACCCCAATTTTTAAGGCGATGATCGAGTCATTAAAAAAGCTAACTTTCGAGCAGTGGTTGCAAAATCGTTTTAAAAATTTAACGCGACCTTTTACTAATTATAATCCTTTCGCAGTTTTCACCCAGACCGTAAGCCAAGTACGAGTTGATGATTTCTTCTACCTAGCTAATAATTTTATTTTCTTATTCCCATTACTCCTTCTAATTCTCGTCCGTTGGCCTATTAAAGATAAACAATTAGCCACAAAATTGCGTTTGATATTCTACAATGTGCTAATCGGCCTCTTTAGTTGGGCGATGCTGATGCTAGCTCCCGACACGACGGTCATTCATCAAGGTCCTTATGGGCTGTTTCTTATGCTATTCGTACTTATAGGCGCCCTGCTTAGTTGCCTCCCGATTTGGGTTGGAACTATATCGATAATTTTTGCTTTTTTCAAATTCGCTAGTTTGTGGATCATTGGATTACAGCCCTCAAGTTTTACAAAACATCCATCTATGTTTGTGGGGATAGTAGCTCTATTGATATTTACGACGATAACCTTAAAACTTGCCAACCAGACTACGTTTGGCGATTAGTATCGTGAGGAGATCTTTTTTTAAATGAAAAAAGTCATACGTATAAAGTTTGTGTTCATAAGCTTATTTTCAATTCTTGTTTGTGTACGGTTTTATCATTTTGTAAACAAATACGCATTGAATGTTTTATTTTGGGATCAATGGGATTTTTATCAGCCTCTTTTCGAAAACAAAAACTTTATTGATAAATTTACCTATGAACACGGGCCGCACCGGCAAGGTTTAGGGCTTTTTTTTGTGGAAATGGTAAACTCACTCAGAGCATGGAATTCGCGCACTCTATCTTTGGCACTCGTTTTTACGACTTTTATCACGGTGCTTTTGGCCTTTGTTTTGAAATACAAGTTCATCAGAAAATTTGATTGGACTGATATGTTGCTGAGTGTTCCGTTTTGTAGTTTCTTAACTTATGAAACTTATATTGGCGCAGCCAATCCATCTCACGGCGTATTACCTGTACTTTTGATGTTTCTCATTTTGCTGGCTTTTTTTATTTCGCATATTTATTTGCGCTACTTTATCATCGCGGTGCTTAATTTTTTGCTTGTTTTTACAGGATTTGGGATCTTTTCTGGACTAGTTGTTTTACTTCTTGGAATTTTCGAACTTCTGATAAATTTGAGAAAAAAAACACCTGTTCTGCCAGAGATTTTCTTGATACTAACTTCTTTACTAACTATCGGGGTTTTCTTTGTTGATTACAAAATACAAACAGCCTCGTCTTGTTTTGTATTTCCAGATCCTAATCCTTTTAAATACCTGCAATTTTTATTTATTCAATTTTCCACAGCCTTTGGCTTATTTGGAAAGCATAGTGTTCAGCAAGTCTTTGGTGCTTTCTTAGTATTATTTCTGATGTACAACCTGTACAAAATAGCCGTACAAAGGTTAAAGGTTGAGAATCAAAGCAACCGACTTTTGTTCAGCGCTTTTGCGTATAGCCTGCTATTTGCATTGGCATTCTCATTTAATACCGCTGTTGGACGAGTGTGTTACGGGCTATCGGCTGCACTTTCGTCGCGCTATGCTATTTATTTTATTCCACTTTTAGTTGCCTCATATATTTTGATAAGACGTAATTATTCGCAGCGGCGCGCCAATTTCATTTCACTTATATTACTAACTTTATTTGTCTTTCGTGAATTTAAGGTTTACAAAAATCTAAAAGATGAAAATCTATGGCAGGCTACAGAAGCCAGACAAGCATGGGCTAAGTGCTATTTATCTAAGCATAATATTGTAATTTGCGACTCTGAAGGAAAAGCTCGACTCTATCCTGCAAGCTCTCTTATACAAAGCAGATTAGACTTTTTGGAAAAAAACCGACTTAATTTTTTCAATAGCGATGGGCCTTGATTTTCAATTTTACAAAATTGTTTTCTTGGTCACACGGATACTTGTTTGGAATTTACGCTTTTTTCTATTCGGTAGTCACCACGTGATAGCCACTTTTCAATAAAGCAGTAAAGGATAATGAACAAATAGCGTGAGCCCATTTCCTTTATTTTTAATTTGGACTCACCAGCCTTTCGATTTGTCCAAGAGTTACAATCAATCGCGTAGGAAAAACCCCGTATAATACTTTTTAAAGGAAGTTCTACAGTTAAGTTAAAATGATGACTTAAAATCGGTTGAATGCCCGAAATCACTTCTTTCTTATAAAGTTTAAAAGCATTAGTGACATCGTCATATTGCAAGTTAAACAGAATTTTTATTCCAAAATTAACAAACCGGTTTAAGATTAGCTTAAACCACGGGTAATCGATAACCTTACTATTTTTTGCCCAGCGAGTTCCAAAAACGCAATCTACTTTTTGATTTACCATAATACGAAAAAAACGAACCAAATCCTGCGGCGCATCCGAGGCGTCGGCCATGTAAACAGCAACTGCGTCTCCAGAAAAATTCCGCAAGCCCGCTCGCACTGCAAAACCAAATCCATTAGGTGGGTCATTATTAAAATATTTAACTGTAGGAAAACGGGCGCATAACGACTTTAAAATAGCTTCGGTCGCGTCTTTAGAATTGTCATTGACGACCAATACTTCATGGTCAATCAATTCCGCTGTCAATGTCGACACTAAATCTGAAACCGTGCTTTCAATGCAGCCTTCTTCATTGTGTGCTGGAATAACTACTGAAAGTTTCATAAATCACCCCAGTCGCTCAACAGTTGCGTCTACAATTTCTTTAATAATATCATGCTGGCTGTAGCGATATTTCCAATTTGGATAGTCTTTTTGAAAACGCGTTACATCACTGACCCACCAAATATGATCTCCGCTTCGAGCCTCGTCAGACAACGTGTATTGAAGCTTTTTGCCGGTGAATTCTTCGGTCATTTTTATGGCTTCAAGCATCGAGCAATTGCTATGTCGACTTCCGCCCATATTATAAACCGTCGCTGATTTTGGATTTTCATAATAATTCCAAAAAGCATTTACTAGATCGTAAGAATGAATATTATCTCGAACCTGTTTACCCTTATAACCAAAGATCGTATAAGGTTTTCCGGTCACTACGCATTTGACTAAATACGCTAGAAACCCATGTAATTCGGCACCAGAGTGCGCTGGTCCGGTTAAACATCCGCCGCGAAATACCGTGGTATTCATTCCAAAATAACGGCCGTATTCCTGGGTCATAATATCTGCGGCAGCCTTGCTCGCCCCAAAAACAGAATGCTTACATTGGTCAATAGACATGGTTTCATCAATACCTTTTTTAGCATAAACATGCTTAGGATCACATTCCCAACGCATATCTTGCTCAATCAAAGGCAAATTGTTAGGCGTATCACCATAGACCTTATTTGTGGAAGTAAAAATAAAAGCCGCTTCAGTACAATATTTCCGTGTGGCCTCAAGTAAAACTAAAGTGCCGTTTGCGTTTACCGTAAAATCTGTAAACGGCTCTTTTGCTGCCCAATCGTGGCTAGGCTGAGCCGCCGCATGAACAATAAGCTTGATAGATTTTCCGTACTTTTCAAACAACGAAAAAATATCCTTTTCATTTCGAATATCGATCGCATTGTGGTGAAATTTTTTGTGCTTTTTTTGCAGCTCGCTTGTGTTCCACAAAACTGAGCCATCTTTTCCGAAAAAATACTCGCGCAAATTGTTGTCGATTCCAACAACATCAAAACCCTTCTCGTGAAAAAACTTTACACTTTCGCTCCCGATTAGCCCTGAAGAACCTGTAACAATTGCTACTGACATTATTTCACCTAAGATATTAAGATTTTATAAAACACTCATATGTTAACTATAAAAGTTAATACCTACAATCAATTAAAGATAGGTTTTAGAATAGCGACATCACGTTTCATCCACTCGGCGATATCTTTAACAATAGCTTCGGCATTCATTTTGACCTTCCAATCGAAAAACTCTTCAACTTTCGAGTTATCCGAGATGTAAAGTGGAATATCTACAGGCGAAGTGGTTTTGTCACTGTCAATTTCCACTTCAAGACCTGTATATTTGTGGCAAAATTCGGTCATTTCTAGCATACTTACTGAGCATTCTCTGCCACCGCCTACACAAAAAATATCTCCGCTTAGCTTTTCTAATTTATTGATTTGCGATTTTAATAGCTCAAATAAATCAGATGGGTGTAGTAGATCGCGTACTTGCTTTCCTGTCCCACCAAAGCCTGTGTATTTTAAGGGTTTGCCAAAAAAATGATTTGCGACCCATAAAGTAAACACCCCTTGGTCAACTTTACCAAATTGACCTGCTCCGGCAATAACACCACAGCGATTAATGACGGCATTTATATTAAAAGTGTTAGCATACTCCTGAACCAGGAGTTCTCCTGCTAGTTTTGTGGCTCCGTATAATGATCTTGCCGTATCTACGGGAAATTTTTCATTAACACCAAGTACTGACAATCCTGGAAGACTTTGTTCCGGTGCAATCTCAAACCGCGTATTCGTCTCGCTAAATCGAATATCTTTCAAAGCCTGTAAAGAATAAACGCGCGAGGTTGACAAAAAGACAATCGCGCCGGCCTTTTTTCGCACGAACTCTAAACAATTATAGGCACCCAAAATATTAGTCTGTACAAGATAATCTGGAGAGCCATTCAAGCCAGCCAAAACACTTGGCTCGGCGGAGGCTTCAATCATAACGTCAAACGCAGCTTGCATACTAAAAAGGTCGTCAATATTGCGCACATCTCCGTGCACAAATGATATATTTCGTTGCTTAAACACGGCCAGATTAATTTCAGAGCCCCGACGTTTAAGATTGTCAAAACAAGTAACTTCGTGACCGGCAATTTTAAAATCTTTTGCTAAATTAGAACCGACAAAGCCGGCTCCACCCGTTATCAAAATTTTCATCGTTTTATTCTCTTAAGACTCCGACACATTTTTTTCATTTAAATCATTCTGTCCAACTACTGCAAATGAGAACTGCTTCGGGTCAAAAAATTTTGCCGCAAATTCATTTATTTCCGCAAGTTGTAGTTTTTTTATTTTTTCCGGGTATTCAGTAATTTCGGCAACACCCAAGCCATAAAGTTCATTAAGAGCCATCCACGAAGATTGTCCCGAAAGTTTTTGCAATCCAATTTTGTGATGCCCAGAAATATAATTTCGCGCACGCTCTAATTCGTGTTGAGAAATACCGTCACTTTGAAGCTTGCGTAACTCAAAAACAATTCCTGCATAACTCTGCTCAACTTTGGAAGCCGAGCAACCAATGTAAACTCCAAATAAGCCCGGATCAAATCCGTGGGACAAAATCGGACTAACGGTATAGGCAAGGCTCTGTTTTTCGCGCAGCTCCGAAAATAATCTACCACCGAAACCACCAAGGATCGCATTAAGTAAATCAAGTTTAAGTCTATCAGGATGGCTCCAATTTAAGCCTAATCGACCAAATGCCAAGTGTGACTGTTCGCGGTCTTTTTTGATAAACCGAGAGATCGAAACAACTTTTCCAATCTGCGCATTTTTGGCGGCATAAGATTCCTTAGGGCTAAAATTCTTGAAAGTTAATTCAAGTTTTTTCTGCAGAACTTCTGGCTTCACACTCCCAACAGACCCAATTTGCCAACGACCTTGGGTGAGCGTTGTCTGATAAAGACTAAATAAATCCTTTTCCGTCCAACTTTCTACATTTGCGCGAGTTCCTTGGGTAGAAAATCTATAAGGATGCGCGCCATAAATAAGTTCTTGCAGCCTGCGCATGGCCATTGATCCCGGGCGATCTTCTAGCGACCGAATAGAATCTGTAATTTCCGATTGTGACATTTCCCAAAGATTTTGCGTGAAAACCGGCTCATTAAATAAAACATCTGCAACCTTGGGCAACACTTTGTCGAGTACCATTTTTGCGCAATGAAAATGAAATCCAAATGTATCCTTGCCCGAAAAACCATTCAAATCCGCGCCGTAATTTTCGAAAAAATGCGAAGTCTCTTGATAGTCGATCTTTTTAGAAGCTGTCCCAGTCAAAAAAGTCATCGCGTTATAAATTCCTGAAGTTTTCTCAGTTTCAAAACGCAGTCCACCTTGAGTCACTCCAGCTAAGGAAAACAGCGGAAATCCTTTTACGTACTTATAAGTTACATTCAAACCATTTTTAATTTTGAAATGAAAAATTTCCGGCTTCGACATCCTTTGCGGTTTGGGGAAAACAATCGGTTTTTGTACGTTCGGTATTTTTACTTTTCCGATTTTTGACTGCGGAATATTTAAGCCTTCGAGATAGGCTTTTTCTAGAGTTTTAGCGTCGAGAGTGCTTTCTAAGGGCAGGGTACAAGCGATTAATGGACTCTTAAAATTTACGTTATTTTTTAAAGCTTTTAGAATACTCGCGGGCGTTTGACGAGAAAGTTGCGAAAAATACACATCATCAAATTTTTCTTTATATTTTGACATCAAGCCATTAACCAAATTCCTAGCTTTGCCGTCGACACTTTCTGCGCTGTAAAGTCGGTCGATAGCCATGCCTGTCTTGGTTCGAGTAATTTCGTCGGAAGTAGGAAATTCTGCAGTAAGAAATTTCGAAAATTCAGCGGCAAGATTTTTTAGAACTTCTGGGATATTTTTTTCTTCGCAGGTTAAACTCGCTTCAGTTATACCAGGAAAATTTGGTGAGTAAACAGACATTCCGACGGAAGAAACCAACTGAAGGTCATCTCGTAAAACACGATTGAGGCGCGAGGTTTCGCTGCCACCCAAAATATAACTTGCCACATCTAGACTGACGGTGTGTGGCGAGTCTAACTTTGTAGACGGGAAAACAATATCTACACGTGGCTGCTTATAATCACCTTTTAAAAACACAACGTGAGGTTTAATCGGATATTTTTTTATTTTTGCATCGGGTAGCATTTTTTTAAATGGTTTAAATTTTAGGCCGTCTTTTTTTAATTCCAAATCAAAATGTTTTTCAAGAAATTTTTTAGCGGTAGTGGTCTTGCCAATATTTCCAACCAGTGCCACAGAAATATTTTTAGGCACATAAAATCGCCCATGAAAACGCCGAAGATCTGCTGAACTAAACCTCTTTACACTTTCCATGTCGCCGATCACAGGACGCGCGGCCGCAGTACCTTTGTACATATGGCCGAAAATTAATTTGGTCATTAAGGAACCCGGATTATCGAGACCGCGTTTAATTTCTTCGAGAATGACCTCTCTTTCACGTTCGGTTTCGTCAGGTGGAAAAAGTGGCTTAAAAATCGAATCCGCAAATATATTTACAGTCCATTCCAAATGCTCGGCCGGAACCGTGCAGTGATAGACCGTACAGTCAAAAGTTGTGTAAGCATTAACATCTCCGCCTAAGGCTTCAATTGCGGTCCCAAGTTGGCCTGTGCCGAAGTTTTTCGAGCCTTTGAAAAGCATATGTTCGATAAAGTGACAAATTCCTCGGTCCTTGTCTTTTTCCATAGCCGAGCCGACTTGTACTAAAACTTGAAGTGTAAAAACTTCACGCGAGGGATCTGGGTCCAAAAAACATTCGAGCCCATTTGATAGTCTTATTTTTTGAATATTTGACACAGGTATATTTTCCCTTTTTTTTATAACGCCACTTCAATATTTAACTGGATAGAATGCAAAATGTCGTCGGTTTCTTCGGCGTGGGGTCTGGCGAGTTGGTAACTTAAACTAGCTTTTTGACCTACGATAGCCACGCCTGCTCCAAGCATCCGACGTTTTTTGAAATCTTGATCCGCAAAAGATTGGGCATAACCAGCAGAAAGTCGCAAATTTGGATGCGGGGCCGCATTGACCGAAACTATTCCTAATTGTTCGCGAGCTAAAGACGGCGGTGGCGGCGCGTCCGCAGCAGAACTTAAAGATGTAACCGATAGAACTTCACCTTCAAACCGTGCGATTCTTTGGCGGTTTCGATAATCGGCATTGATGGTTATTTCCGAAGTTAAAGGAAACGATGCACCAATCCGGTAAATGGTTGGAGCAAACTCTTGGACTTTTTTATTGGCTGTGTTTTCCACACTAGACGCCACGCGAACTCCGGCAATAACGCCACTTGCGCCTCCGCCCATCGTCCAGCCTTTTTTGGTGAGAAGGTTTGATTCCTCGGTAAAATCTGGCGCAAATCCTTCAATGTACTGACCGTTTATTCCTAAAGCGATTTGCGGGAGCGCGTAACTCAGTCCCACCGCAATGCGTCTTCTCACAGGAGAATCAAACCAAAACGACTGATCAGCTTTAGATTTGTAGTCGTTCATAAAACTGGTGTAATTAACTCCCGCTCCGACTGTAGAAGTTTTGGAATCGACAATTCCTGCTTGATAAAATTCTCTGCCAGCAGTTGGCCAATGATAGCCCGCACCAGCCGAATATTCTTTGCCAGAAGACATCAGCGCAGGATTTGTGCGCACAGCATTTATTCCGGACGTTGCCGCAACACCGCCAAAGCCCATCCCAATAGCCGAAGTCCCTGAAACTTCATACTCTTCGGGAACAAGTTTTAACGCATTCTGTGCATAAACTAAATTAACTATATTTGATAAAAACAAACCTACGAGAAAGTTCTGCATAATAATCCCTACAATTCAAGAGCTCATAATTCAGATCATAACATCATCAGCAAAACTTTTCTAAGGACATGAAGGAATTAATTTTACAGAAATTCTTAGGTTTTCTTCGTTGCACTAAGCTCGGGTTTTAAAGCAGGTCCCGTAATACTCGATTTTAAAATTTTAATAACCGTATTGTGAGCCACTTCTAATGACACAATATGATCCTGAAATGATTTAATACGTCCAATAAGCCCCGCTTGAGTCATCACTTCGTCACCTGGTTTCAGTGAAGTTAAAAGTAATTGTTGGTCTTTGGCCCTTTTTTGTTGAGGTCTAATCACCAGGAAGTACATAATGGCTAGAAAACCAACAGGCATAACCAGCATTTCCATAAGATTTGGCCCTTTAGCGGGAACCGCAGCAGCAGCTTGGGCGAAAAGTGGCGAGGTTAATACAAAGCCCGGGATTTGAGTTGCAATAAGTTTTAAAAGTTTCATAAAGTAATTTTTCCTTTCGTTGGAAGAATAACCTAACATTGAAATAACTTTTTTTTGAGATAAATTTTTGAGTTTTGACTTATCTATTCTAAATTCTCCGCAAAGGCAGGCTGTTGAGACGGTTTTGGGCCCGGTTTTGATCCTTGCAGGTGCCGGAACCGGAAAGACTCGGGTTATCACCTTTCGAATTGCCCAGATGATAAGACTCGGAGTCGAGCCCGGTCGCGTCGTGGCGATGACTTTTACCAACAAAGCGGCTCGCGAAATGCGCGAAAGGTTGGCTCAAATTCTTCCCGCAAGCCAAGCTAAGAAAGTTTTTATTGGAACTTTTCATAGGTTTTGTTTGCGTGTTCTGCGGGAATTTTATACCGCCGCAGGATTAGAGAAAAACTTCAATCTTGTAGGTACTTCCGATCAAATTGACTTAGTGCGCCGGGCGTTGGAAGAACTTGATTTACTTTCGGACGGTGATCCGCAGTTTTTTCTTGGTCAAATTTCAAAAGCAAAAAACGCACTTTTAACACCCCAAGATTTACTGCAAGGTGGCCTGGACGCTGCGGCTATCACGGATGATTTGGAAAAATTATTTAAAGTTTATAGTCTTTATGAAAAGCACTTACAGCTTAATCACGCCATCGATTTTGACGATTGTATTTTCAAGGTTTCGCTGTTATTGAAGCAAAATGAGGCTATTAAATCACAACTTTCTAAGCGGCATCCTTATTTTCTTGTAGATGAATTCCAAGACACAAATTTCGCACAACTAAAACTTATTGAATTGCTTTGCGTAGAAAATCGGAACATTTGCGTGGTTGGAGATGATGACCAGTCGATTTACAGTTGGCGCGGTGCTTTGGTAGAAACCATTTTGCATTTTGAAGAGATTTTTCCTGAGCGAGTATTTATTAAACTTGAGCAGAATTACCGCTGTTCTTCGGTGATTCTTGAGGCGGCCAATAAAGTTATTCAAAACAATACCGGCCGTAAAGACAAGGTTCTATGGTGTGATTCAAAAATAGATTTTCCACTAAGTTTTCACCTATGTGAAAACGAAGCCGACGAGGCCAAGTGGATTGGTGAAAAGATCAATGCTCTTTTGGGTGAAGGTTACGTTCATAAAGATGTAGCAATTCTTTATCGTGCCAATATGCAAGCTCGTGCTCTCGAACTATCGCTCCGTGATCTTAATATTCCTTATAAAGTTTTTGGCGGGTCGAGTTTTTTTGAGCGCAAAGAAGTTAAAGATTTTATGTCCTATTTGCGCTTGATCGCCAAGCCGCAGGATCGTCTGGCTTTTTTTAGAGTGGTTAACGTTCCAACTCGTGGAATCGGCATGGCAACTTTAGAAAAAATCGATCAACTTTCCAAAACTTATTCTGTTCCACCTTTGCAAGTTGCAAGGCTAGCCCAAACCGACGATCGTTTCTACATTTCTTTGGGCAGGCAGGCTGAGACGTTAAGCCAGTTTGCGCGCAATATTGACGCGCTTAGCGAAGTTTTAAGTGCGCATAATTTTGAAGATTTGGGCAATCAAATTCTAAGACGATTTGGGTTGTGTGAAGATATTCTTGCGCACAATGAAGTCCACGAAACAAAACTGCGAAAAGTTCAGAATTTGAAGTCTTTGCCTATTTGGTTGCAAAATTGCGCCAGGGATCAGCTTCAAGATGAGGAAAATTTTAGTGCGGTAGAATTTTTGGATCGATTGACTTTAAACGAACGCGATATTTCGGATCTCGATGAAAAGCAGCAGAACAAAGCTGTAAGTTTGATGACCATACATGCAGCAAAAGGCTTGGAATTTCCCTGTGTTTTTATTGCAGGTGTGGAAGAGGATTTATTACCCCATAAAAATAGTGTGGTCACAGCTTTAGGAATTGCCGAAGAAAGGCGTTTATTTTATGTGGCTATGACCAGAGCGAAACTCAAGCTTCATCTTACCGCAGCTCTTGAGAGAGGAAACGGGCATCACAAATCTTTTCGCACGCCGTCTAGATTCCTAAAAGAAATTCCAAAGGAAATTATCGATGGGGATTTTAATAAAAAGCACGTTAGTCACGAAGAAAAGAAAGATAAATTCTTGAGTTCCTTGGCGCAGCTTAAAAAGGAATTAATGTCTGGCGTCGGCAAGCAGTAGGGCGGATGCGGCGAGTCAAGATTTTAGAGTCAAAGATCTTGACTCAAACCCTTTGACTATGATAATATATTGAAATCATGCATGAAAATACCTTAAAATTCCCGGTAGATACCATTTTAAAATCTTCAGAAATCTGCAATCTCGAAGATGTCTATGACGAAATTAGAACCGGTGTGGAAGCCGAGTCCCACATGGTTTTATACGGTCGCCGCAATACTGGAAAATCCTCATTAGTGATGAGTAAACTTGTCGATTCATTACATAAATCCGGCTACTTTATCGTTGCCGTAGACTTTCTTAACACTCTAGATGAATCAGATCTTGCTTCACGCATGCAAAAAGCACTAGAAAAAGCGTTGACCAAAACTTTTCCCAAGAAGAATCTTTTGAAGGAAACGTTTTATGCTTTTAAAACTTTGAGACCAAATGTAAGTGTCGATCCTATGACAGGAGAACTTAATTTGTCTCTGACTTCAGCGACTACATCTACCAACCCGACGCTTGACGAAATATTTGATCAAATTGTTCGCTCAGGAAAAGGTAAAAAAATCTTGATTTTGATGGACGAATTCCAAGATCTGTCCCGAGTCAAAAAAGGAGTCGCACAGATTCGCACCGCTTTACAAAATCTGCCGTCGAAAGTTCCCGTGGTTATCCTTGGCTCCAAAAAACATATTTTGCATCAAATTTTTGGACGTCATGGAGCACCGATGGCGGGATGGGGTCGCGAGATCGAAGTGAAACCAATATTGCACGAGAAGTATATCCACGCCTATTGGAAGTATTGTCAAATGCGCTTTAAAACTAAAGGGATAGAGCTTACATTAGAGAATCTCAAAACTCTTTTAGTTTATGTGCAAGGTATTCCAGAGTCGGCAAATATCGTTTGCGATTACTTTATGCGTCACTATAAAAATAAAATATTAACCGAAGACGAGGTTAAAAAGGGAATTGCCCGTGCGGCAGACGAACGACGCGCCAGATTTGAGGAAATGTATGGACGCTTGAAGTCTAATGAACGGGCAGTTTTAGTTGCAGTTGCCAAGTATGGGCCTGTCCCAATGCCTAAGTCCAAAGAGTTTTTAGGGCATTTGCCAGGCATGGCTCCATCGTCTGTTTTCCAAGCCATTACTACTCTGGAAGACGCAGCTGAAATCTATAGAGAGGATCGCGGGTATGTGATAGCAGAGCCTCTTTTAGGGATTTATCTTTCTCGAAATAAGTAATTAAATTCCAAAAATTACATCACCAAGCTCCGCCCATCCTAATTCCGTAAACTGTGCGACCAAAGCTTTCCGTGTTTGGCCAAATCGTGTGCATATAACCTGTTTCAAGAGTGGCATAAAATCCCTGAGCCGAACCAAAGTGAACTCCTAAATTAATTGCTCGAGAAACACCATTTGCTTCTTCGATGATAAAAGTGGTTTCTGCTCCGGAAGATTTATCTTTTTTTACAACTTCCCCTGAAGCCCGAATTCTTGATTCTGAAATTCCAATATATGGCAAGGTACTTTCATCAGCCCGGTACCCGAGTACAGCGCCATAGTCCCAGTCGAGATTTTTTGCCTTTCCCGCAACAGTGTAACTCCTAAGGCTCGAGTCGACAGATTTCTCTTCAACACTGCGACCTAAATGTGAATGAATGGCCAAAGACCAATCTTTACTTTGGGCTGAATTTGCGGGGTTTCCCACCACTTGAACGATCGCACCTAACCCTAAAGCGCTATCCAACTGCAAATCAATCCGATCCCATACGCCCAAAGTTCCGTTAATACCCAAGGCACTCCCGCTTCTCAAATCTGGATGCGACGTATCCTTTGGATCAGCATCCATGTCGCGCATTAAAACGATATTAGTGGTGGAATAAACCGAGCCACCCAATTTACCTTTCCCAAGCTCTCCAGAAACTTCAGGAGTGATAAATCTATTTCCACTTATCGGAACTTCTAAACTCACACAGCCGGTAGTTAATAAAACAATAATAATAAATCCAAAGCGCATAACTTATCTCCTTAAAAAAATTGTTAAAAACTTGCACCAAGAGAAAATCTCAACAAACTTCCGATGACTCTATTTGTGCCACTTTCGTCACCATAATTAAGGTTCCGAACCGGCACCGAAAATCCAAACCAATCAACACCCATTGTGAGATATTCCCACTGCCACTGATTACCAATGAAAACTTCGGCAGCAATATCTCTTTTTTTGTAAATATTTGACTCCGTCGATAAATATCCGTTGTCTTCCAGCAAATCAAATTGACGCAAGCCAATGCCCGCTGAACCATAAAAACTATTGCCGAAGAATTGTTTTACACTTCCCGCCACTTGAACCAGATCTCTATTTTGAAAGCCTAGGTGCGATCTTCCATAAAATGCCTCGAAATGCGTGTTGCGTTTATAAACATAGGCTAATTTAAAGAATTCCATCCAACCGTACTGAAGCCCTACACCTGCCATAAATGTGACAGTTTTTGCATCACGGTTGGCGGCACTACTTCCGCGGTAAACATAGTCGTCTGAAGGTTCACTCACTATCATTTTGCCATCACTTGTCGATCCCGAAACTTGATCAATCGCTCCAGAAAAATGCGAAAGCTGCGAAGAAACTTTATAATTATCATCGTCAACTTTAATGGTTCGAAGATATTCGTGGAAAACCAACTGATTGATTTTCTTTCTTTCGGTAAAAAAATTCTCCCAACTCGATTTGTTTATTTCGATAACCGCCTGATTGTCAGTTACCAAATAACGCGCATCAACAATTCTGCCACTGGTATCTTTTATGTCACCCGACACCGCATTAATTCTGGTTTCGTCCAAAGATTTTTTGAAGTTTTCTAACTCTTCTGGTTTTAACAGCTTAGATTGTTCTTTGAGAAGTGTCTGATAAACAGCTTTTCCCACATTCACAAACCGACTTGCTAAAAGCTCGCCCCCGTTGTCGATTGCGTTTGATCCCGCAATAATGATCTCCGAATTGATTAATCCAAAAACCAGTAAAATCTTAAAATGCATTTGAAAAACCCTTCTATTAAATTTTGTCCACAGGAAAAAACTGAAAAGCTAAAACATAGACCCGATCAGCTGACTGACTTTCTGCTGCTTCGGCAAATTCCGTCCGAAAACGTCGCAGCATTTTTTTTGCCCTAGGTAAATCCTGGCTATTAATCGCCAGAGTCACCGCCCCAAAATACCTCGATTCAATCGGATCATTTAACAAAGAATTTTCGGCCTTTTGCAAAATTTGACGATGCTGTTTGCGCACCGCCGCAGAAGGTATATCGTGTTTGGAATCAATGGGTGGTGTAATTTTCTTAAAACCTTTGCCGCGCTTTTCAATAATGCCCATGCGCAACAGTCGGCGCAAAGCATCTTCTGCAACAGTCGCTGCAATCCCAAGACGTTCGGCGATCCAAACGGCGTCAAAGCGGCTATTCGCCACATCGGCAAGACTGAGAATGGCGAAATGATACCAATCTGCTATCACATCAAATTCATCGGCATCCATTGGCAAAAATTTTGTGTGTTTTGCTTTAGACTTAAGAGATTCCGCCGAGAATAACTCCTGCATCTCAAGTGGTGACAATTCCAATTTTTCTGAAATTTTTATCAGAGTATTTCCGGAGATGTTTCTCTGTCCGGAAAAAATTTGCGAAAGCAGAGCAGGTGAAACACCTAAATCTCGCGCAAAAGCTCGCAGCGAGTAGGCGGAATTCTTTTCTTGTCGAGTTGCCAACCGACTTTTTAACCACGTTATTTTTGACGTTATTTTCGACGTTGTTTTTGACGTAAGTTTTGAAGCTGTTTCCATGGGCACATAGATACTGAAGTCTCAAACAGATGGCAAGCTTTTTGTAAACAACATGTTTACATCTGTAAACATGTCCTAGTTTTCGATATCAATAAGGTCATTTAACCGACCGCTTTTTTTAACAAATTCCTTTAAAAGCTTTACGATTCGCGACTCAAGTTGGCGAGCTCGTTCCCTAGTTACACCGTAACGGTCGCCTATTTCTTGCAATGTTGCCGGGGGATCGGCCAGCAATCGGGCTTCAAAAATTTCCAAATCACGTCCGGCTAAGCTTTTTTTAAATTCCGACAGATACTCATTAAAAATCGCCATGACTTCCTTGCGGCCAAAAATATCGTCAAATGATTCCTCATTATTTGACAAAACCGATTCGCGGGTCATATTTGAGTGCTCAGAAACTGGGGCATCGAGTTCTAAGTCTGGTGCGCCTAAACGAACTTGCATATCCACAACATCTTGTTCACTGACATTTAAACTCGCGGCAATCATTTTGGCGTCGACGTGATCATTTTCTTTAAGTAATCGATCCGTTTCTTTGCGCAAATTAAAATACAATTTTCTTTGGGCGGCCGTGGTGCCAATTCGAACTTGGCTTTGATTATCCATCAGATGTTTTAAAATATAGGCTTTAATCCACCACGCCGAATAACTGGAAAGCTTTACTCCCTTATACGGGTTAAACTTTTTGACGGCTTGAATCAGGCCGTAATTACCTTCTTGTATCAGATCAAGAATATTCGTTCGCGCATTGCGAAATTCATTAGCAATTTTAACTACCAGCCTAAGATTTGATGTCACCAATCGGTGCGCTGAACCTACATCTTGTTTTTCAAAATGCTTAACGGCTAAGTCATATTCCTCTTGCGGTTCTAAAAGGGGATACTTGGCAATTTCTTGCAGATAAAGCTGTAAAGGAGTGAGCCCTGCGATTGATTTCGATGTTTTTAACGACGGTAGATTTGACACCTCTATTTCATAACAAAACAGGCCACGTTCGTAAACTAGCAAATCGCATGATTAATTTAAAAAAATCGCGTATTCTTCATATTCAAAACTTATGCAGGACAAACTTATCGTGTTGGGAATCGGCATTGTTACAAATCCCTATTCAAAATTAAACAGACGTAACCCGGAACGTGCGGAGCTTTTAAGCTATATTGTCGGCGAACAGGGTGTTGTAGCCAAGACAAAAAGTTTTGAAGATTTACGGCTTGTTGCGCGGCAATTTAAAGACAAACAAATTGCGATTTTGGCCATCAACGGAGGCGATGGAACAATTAGTCGGACTTTGTCGATTTTTATCGAAGAATACGGCCAAACCGAACTTCCTAAAATAGCACTTTTACGTGGCGGAACGATGAATGTGGTTGCCAATAATCTAGGAATTCGAGGCTCGCCCGAATACTTACTGTTTAAATTAGTCGATGGCTTCGGGTCTGGAAAGATCTTTACAGAACGGCGGATTGCGACTTTAAAAGTTGGCAGAAATTTTGGATTTTTGCTGGGGACAGGTGTCGCAGCTCAATTTTTGAAACTTTATTACCAAAACAAGTCCAATGCCTTAGGCGCATTTTTGTTGGTGATAAAGCTTTATTTTTCGATCTTTTTTGCGCGGCGCTATTATTTAAAAAATGTCGAAGCCCGGATGACGCAATTTGTAATCCCAAAACAAGAGTTTGCTCACAAGACAGTAGCTGTTTTTGCGGCAACCGTTTCTAAAACTCCGTTTGGCTTCAATATGTTTCCGCTGGTGAAAAATAATTTAAAAGTTTTTCAAGTGGTGAGTTTTGGATTTAAGCCGCTAGAACTTTTTTGGAAAATTTTTCTTATAAATTTTCGCAATGGCGAGCACCAAAGTTTTTTTGGCAAAAAAAGTTTCAAAACAGCGAACTTGCGACTTAATGATGTGGATAAAAGAACTATTGCCTATACGATCGACGGGGAGTTATTTGAGGCAGAAGGGGAATTAAAAATTGACGTGGGACCGGTTGTGTCGTTTTTAGTATGAATTTTGATGAGAATGTTGGATTGAAGTAAGTTTTTTTAATTTTGGACTAACAAACTTAACCAGAAGCCTATTTATTGTGCTGGGCGTACAAGTCGATTGATCTATTAAACTGTTTGTTGATAGTAAATTTTCAAGCTAGTTTATAGCTAAGCAAGTTTAAAGAGATTAACTATGAACGGCGACATCGCAAAAATTCTTCAAAAAAAAATTCTTATCCTTGATGGCGGAATGGGAAGTGAACTTCAACAGTTTAAACTTTCCGAAGCTGACTTCAAAGGTCAAGACTTTAAGAATCATCCTATTGATCTTAAAGGCAACAGCGATATTTTGTGTATCACAAAACCGGAAGTGGTCGCATCAATACATCAAAAATATATCGAGGCCGGAGCCGATATCATTGAAACAAATACTTTTAGCGGCACGTTTATTGCTCAAACCGAATATGGTTTAGCAGACAAAATCAAAGAAATAAATTTAGCCGCTGTAAACTGTGTGAAAACAGCCATAAAAAATGCCAACACCGCGCGGAAAATTTACATCGCAGGCTCGGTTGGCCCTCTTAATCGAACGCTTTCTATGTCTCCGGATGTCAATCGTCCTGACTATCGAGCCGTCACTTTTGCAGAAGTCAGTGCCGCCTATTCGGAACAAATTCAGGTACTAGTTGAACAAGGTTGTGATCTTATTTTGGTCGAAACAATTTTTGACACATTAAATTCCAAAGCCGCCATATATGCTTATTTAGACTTAAAAGAAAAATTAAAATTCACCACCCCTTTAATGCTTTCGGTCACAATTACGGATGCTTCCGGCCGGACTTTATCTGGTCAAACTGTGGAGGCGTTTTGGAATTCCGTTCGCCATGCCAAACCACTGTCAGTGGGCCTAAATTGTGCACTCGGCGCAAAACAGATGCGGCCTTTTGTGGAAGAACTTTCTAAAATTTCCGATTGCTTTACGAGTTGTCATCCTAATGCCGGACTACCTAATCCATTGGCGCCCACAGGTTACGATGAACTTCCGGAAACCACCGCACGATTTTTGCGCGAGTTTGGCGAAGCCGGATTCTTAAATATTGCCGGTGGTTGCTGCGGGACTACACCGGCTCATATCAAAGAAATCGCAAAACAATTACAAGAAATTGCCCCGCGAAAAATCCCTCAAATAAAGTCCCGAACACGTTTAAGCGGCCTTGAACCTTTTTCAATTGAATCCAAAAACCATCCGTTTGTTTTGATAGGCGAACGAACAAATGTCACGGGATCTCCTAGATTTTCTCAACTTATTAAGGCCGGACAATTCGATGCAGCACTATCTGTTGCAAAACAACAAGTCGAAAACGGCGCAAATATTATTGACCTTAATTTTGACGAAGCCCTGCTTGATTCTGTTGCTTGCATGAAAAAGTTTTGCAATCTTATTGGATCAGAACCCGATATTTGCCGTGTTCCCGTGATGATCGATAGCTCCAAATTTTCTGTGATTGAGGCTGGTTTGCAAAGTATTCAAGGCCGGTGCGTGGTAAATTCTATAAGTCTAAAAGAAGGCGAGGAAAAATTTCTTAACGAAGCTCGCATAATTAATAAATACGGTGCGGCCGTTGTGGTGATGGCTTTTGACGAACAAGGACAAGCTGCCACCAAAGAAGATCGTGTCAAAATTTGCACCCGGGCGTTTAAATTGTTGACCGAAAAAGCAGGCTTTGCGGCCGAAGATATAATTTTTGATCCAAACGTATTAACCGTTGCTACCGGCATGGCAGAACATCACTCGTACGGTAAAGATTTTATCGATTCTTTGCGAGAAATTAAAGCCGCCTGCCCGGGAACTTTAACCAGCGGTGGTATCTCCAACATCTCTTTTTCATTTCGTGGCAATAATTCCGTGCGCGAAGCCATGCATTCCGTATTTCTTTATCATTCTATAAAAGCTGGATTAGATATGGGAATTGTCAACGCCGGCATGCTTCAGGTGTACGAAGAAATAACCGAGCCATTAAAATCTCTTGTGGAAGCCGTTATTTTGAATACCCGCGAGTCTGCCACAGAAGAACTCATTACTTATGCCGAAACCTCACAAAAAAATTACGAACAGAAAACCACTTCACAAAAAAATCTGTGGAGACAACTTGAGATCAACGAACGCATTGCCCACGCCTTAGTTAACGGACTTGATCAGTTTATTGAAGACGACGCAGAAGAGGCCCGCGTGTTATTAAAAGAACCCCTTGCGGTGATCGAAGGCCCTTTGATGAATGGAATGAAACAAGTGGGCGCACTTTTTGGCGAAGGGAAGATGTTTTTGCCGCAGGTTGTAAAAAGTGCACGAGTTATGAAAAAAGCTGTGGCCTATTTGCAGCCCTATATGACAAGCAGTACTTCGGCCGTTCAAAAAAAGCGCGGCACGTTTGTCTTGGCAACCGTAAAAGGAGACGTGCACGACATTGGTAAAAACATCGTTGGAGTCGTGCTGGCTTGTAATAATTACGAAGTGCACGATTTGGGAGTTATGACTCGGTGTGACGTGATATTAAAAAAAGCTCGGGAACTAAATGCCGATATTATTGGCTTAAGCGGGCTGATTACACCTTCTCTCGACGAAATGATATTTGTTGGATCCGAGATGGAACGCGAAAAATTTACAACGCCGTTATTGATTGGCGGCGCTACAACAAATAAAGCTCATACGGCCATAAAAATTGCTCCATCCTATAGTGGCCCCGTTGTGCACGTGGTCGATGCATCGCTAGTAACCCAGGTTTGCTCAGAGCTTTTATCGGATAGAAAAAAACCATATGTCGATAATCTAAAAGTTGAACAAGAAAAAATCCGCAAACGCTATTTAGAAAATGCTGGCACCATGGAATTTTTAAGTCTTAATGAAGCTCGCTCCCAAGGCGCAAAGATAAACTGGAACGATTACGTTCCCCCACAGCCTAAAAAACTAGGTGTTTTTGATTTTCAACATTTAAGCCTGGACGAAATTGTATCTTATATCGATTGGACGCCTTTTTTTTGGACTTGGGATATACAAGGAATGTACCCCAAAATTTTTGATAGTGAAAAATTCGGGACCGAGGCCAAGAAAATTTTTGCCGATGCGCAGAAAATTTTAGCAGAGATCATCAACAAAAAAAGATTTGCGCCAAAAGCGGTTGTTGGGCTTTTTGATGCTAATTCTGCCGAAGAATCGATAACTATTTATGACTCAGAAAAAGCACTGGAAACGTTTTATTTTTTAAGGCAGCAACGCAAAAAAGCTGACGGACCTTATCTTTGTCTCTCCGATTTTATCGCACCAAAATCTTCCGGTAAAAAAGACTACTTTGGGACATTTGTGGTAACCGCCGGAAAAGAAGTCGAAGAATATGCCGAATTTTTTACCCGCAAAAATGACGATTATAATGCCATAATGGTCAAAGCACTCGGGGACCGCTGTGCTGAGGCCATGGCTGAATTAATTCATAAAAAAGTGCGCGAGCTTTGGAGCATTGAAGATCGTGAAGATTTATCCATAGAAGATTTAATTAAAGAAAAATATCAAGGAATAAGGCCAGCGCCAGGTTATCCCGCGTGTCCAGAGCATACCGAAAAAGCTAAAATTTGGAGTGTGTTAAACGCCGAGAAATATACCGGCGCCGTACTTACCGAAAATTTCGCAATGACACCACCAAGTTCGGTTTCAGGATTTTACTTTGCTCATCCCGCAGCAGAGTACTTCCGAGTGGGAACCATTAATCGCGATCAAGTTGCAGAATATGCAAAATTAAAAAACATGCCTTTTTCCGAAGCCGAACGTTGGCTCTCTCCAAACTTAACTTTCGAAGGATAGGATTAAAAATGTCAAAAAAATTAAATGTAGGAAGTAAAATTCCATCGTTGGAATCGGAATGCGATTTATTTGGGAAGGTAAAACTACAAGATCTTGCTATGCAATCAAACGTCGTGCTTTATTTTTATCCTAAAGACAATACTTCCGGTTGCACAAAACAAGCCGAAGCCTTTCAAGAGTTCCTACCTAAATTCAAAAAGAAAAATACAGTTGTGGTTGGAGTAAGTCCGGATTCTTTGGCGAGCCATAAAAAGTTTCGCGAAAAATATAACTTAGAATTTTATTTGCTATCTGATTCCGAAAAATCCCTTGCTGAGGCCTTCGATGTTTGGAAAGAAAAAAGTCTATATGGCAGAAAATATATGGGAATCGAGCGTTCGACTTTTTTAATTAAAAAAGGTGGCGAAATCTTGTACGAGTGGCGCAAAGTTAAAGTTCCAGAACACGTTGAACAAGTTCTTTCGGAAATCGTTTAATAAGGATCAAGGGTAGGAATTTTATTTTCTGCTCTCACCAGTCGCCACTAGCGCCACCGCCACTAAATCCACCGCCGCCGCCCGAGTCAGAACCACCACCGAATCCGCCGCCACCGGAATCAGACCCACTACCTAATCCACCACCACCCCAGAAAATACTCGAACCGCGACGTCCGAAAGGGTTAATAAGTGAGCGCAGAAATAGAAAAAGAAAAACAATCACGAAAATAAAAATATGCCAAAGCTTAAAGTCGTGCGTTTGAACGCCCGGGTCGTTTTGAAGCTGATTCTGTCCACTCGTGCTCTGCGGGTAAACCTTTTGCAAAATCGCATCGACACCGTTTATAATTCCAGATTCAAAATGACTTTCTTTAAATTCCGGCTTAATAATATTCACAATAATTAACTTGGTAATAGCATCCGTCAGATCACCTTCCAACCCACGACCTACTTCAATACGCATTTTGCGGTCTGATTTTGCAATAAAAAGCAAAACCCCATCATCTTTTCCGCGACGTCCTAACTGCCATTTATCGACGGTCTTAATCGAAGCTTCTTCTATACTTACGCCGTTTAGATCACGAATAGTTAGAACGGCTACCTGAGGACCACCTTGCCGGTAAATATCGCTAAGTTTAGCTGCCAATTCATTTCGAGTTTCTGGTTGCAACAGCTGCGCATCATCCACGACCGCAGCCGAGTAGTCGGGCACCGTAAATTCCTGAGCCCTTAAATTAGGACCCCAAAACAACAAAAATAGAAAAATAAATTTCAATTAAAACTCAACTTTTGGGGCGTCTTTAATTTTTTGTGCTTCCGATGGATCAACGTCCCATTGCGGCATCACAGGAAAATGATAGAACAAAGAATTAGTCCAACTCGTTGGCGGAACTGCGACAAGATTATTAAATTGTTTAATAGATTCAATGTAGCGATTTCTGGCCACGGTTATTCTATTTTCAGTGCCTTCAAGCTGGGCAGTCAATTGCAAAAACTGCTGGTCGGCTTTCAGTTCGGGGTAGCGTTCTTGCAAAACAAGCAATCGGCCTAAAGCAGACGACAATGAACCTTGAGCCTGCTGGTATTTTTTAATCTGCTCAGGATCCGCATTGGTCACATCAATTTTTGTTTGAGTTGCTTGGGCCCTGGCGCTAATAACACCTTCCAAAGTTTCACGCTCGTGTTTTGCGTAACCTTTCACCACATTGACAAGATTTGGAATTAAATCCGCCCGGCGTTTATATTGATTTGTGACCTCAGCTAAAGAACCTTCCACATTATTTTTAGCTTTTGGAATATCCTGCCAACCACAAGATGTCACCGAAAGCATTAAAATCAGCACACTAAGTTTTTTCATACTTTTTTATCCTTTAAATTCTTACCGATACACCGGACCTTTTTTTAAAGCCGCTTCGATGCCTTCTACAATTAAATCAATCTCTTTGGAAGTGATATTAAAATGTGGCGTAAATCGCAGGGCGTTTTTACCGCCATGAATGACTCCAATTCCCTTTAGGCGCATTTCCTTTTCGACGCAGTTTTTTGCCAGTACCTGAAACCCAACTTCTTCTAAGCTTAAAGAACACAGTAAACCTGTCCCACAATAAGCTGTAACAGCATGGGGGTATTTTTTCTTAAGCTCCTCAAATCGTTGCAAAAATTCTTTGCCTTTCGTTTGAATATTCAGCCTCACTTTGTCAGTTAAATTACTTAATACTTCACACGCAATATCTAGGGCCCGAGGATTTGCTGCCATTGTATTGCCATAAACGCCCGGTCGATAAAGGGCCGCGACTTTTTCGGTCATTCCTAACACCGACAGGGGATATTGTCCTCCATTTAAGGCTTTGCTATATGTTTCAAAGTCGGGTGGATCGAGATTTTCAAAACCGGGATAATCCACAATACTCAGACAGCCATGGGCGCGAATCCCTGCCTGAATAGAATCGATAAAGAGCAATGTACCGTGTTTTTTGGTTAATTCTCTAGCCAGATTATAAAACTCTGGAGATAGCGCAAATCCAGGATTACCTTCTCCCATAACAGGTTCCATAAACATCATTTCAAAAAAAATATTCTGCTTTTCGGCTTTGTCAAAAGCCTCCTGAAGTTGTTGTATATTATTTGGATCGATAATTTCCAAAAAATTATTGTCACGAAAGGTTGCCAAGGCTTTGCTTGCTTCTCTTGTAGAATGCGACGCATGGGCAGGTCGATCTGTGCGACCGTGAAAACTTCCTTGAAAAGACAAAAATCGAATTTTTCGGCCGGCGTAACGAGCCCCTGGATCGGTCAATGTTTTGGCATTTAAATCGCTAATTCGAGTTGCAACTGTAACCGACTCCGAGCCGCTATTTAGGCACAAAAATTTCTGAAATACATCTTTATTGCTGCGGCGATGCCCAATTTCTTTAAGCAGGGCATCTATTAAATTTTTTTGCGCAAAACTTGCGGTCATAACGTTAGCCATCACATTACGAGCGCCCATTACAGTAAGGATTTTCTCAGGATTTTGCCCAAACCCCAGCATGCCGTAACCGCCATTATCATGGATAACCGCACCGTGGGATGTAATGACCCAAGGCCCTTGCGCGCCAATCGCCACATAAGGGCTAATAGCTTCAGCTTTATAGAAATTTAAGAAATGCTCTTGAAGAGTATCGATAAGCTTTATTTCCGACATTTTATAAAGTTCGGCGTAGGCTTTTTTGGAGCTGTTAAAGTATTCAAGTGCATCGTCAATCGCTACGGCGATTTCGGGAAAATCTTGGCTATACTTTTCTACGACCTGATCGCTTAACCCAACGGTTTGACGTTCCCCACAAAAATTTCTTATGACTTCGAGCTTCTTTACGCAATTCATATGGATTTACCCCTCAAATCTAACACTTTAGATTTATGATAATCCTATAACCACGATTTCTCAAAGAGAGATTAAGTTAATTCCTTTGTCTTCACTTTCTTTTTAATTAAAGCAGAACATAAAATAGAAAGAATGAGACAAGAAAAAACAAAAAAAAGCGTAAAACTAATACTAAAATTGTAGTAGCCATGTAGCAGTATTTTAACTGCTACAAAAATCAAGATGACTCCAACACCATATTTTATAAATCGGAATAATTCTGCCAATGCGAGCAGGATAAAATAAAACGATCTTAGGCCCAAAATCGCAAAAATGTTTGAACTGTAAATGATAAAACCATCCTGGCTGATAGAAAGCACCGCGGGGACCGAATCTACAGCAAAAATCACATCGGAAATCTCAACCAAAATCAACGCCATCGCTAGTGGTGTTAACACCCATTTCTTATTAATCCGCACTAGAAATTTGCTACCGTGAAAAGCAGGCGTCATAGGCAAATAATGACTCATAAATCGATACAGGCGTCCACCTTCAAGTGATTTAGCTTCTTGCTCGGCCTTAAAAGTAGTTATTCCTGTGTAAAGTAAAATCGCCCCGAAAACATAATTGATCCACTGAAATTTCTGGAGAATTTCGATTCCTCCAAAAATGCAAACACCGCGAAATGCTATAGCGGAAACAATGCCCCAGGTCAGCACTCGGTACTGTAATCTCGGTGGCACTTTTAGAGACTGAAACACAAGTATGAAAGCAAATAAATTATCAAAACTTAAAGATTGCTCGATAAGATAAGCTGTCAAAAAAATCTTTGCGCGATCAGGGGTGTAGTATTGATGCACCCAGCCAGCAAAAACAAGGGCGAGAAAAATCCAAAATACACTTTGAATCACCGCCGACCGTAGCGGAGATCCTTTCGTGGCGGGATTTTTCTGCGAAGAGTTAGGCATCTTTCATCATATTGAGAGCCGAGCCAGCTTTAAACCATGCGATTTGTTCGAGGTTATAAGTATGTTTGGCTTCAAAACTTTCACTCTTTCCATCCAGATGAGTCAGGATACACTTTAAGTTTTTCCCTGGAGCAAAATTTCCGAGACCTTCCACGGAAACCTTGTCACCATCAAGGACCTTATCGTAATCACTTGCACTGGCAAAAGTCAAAGCTAAAACGCCCTGTTTTTTTAAATTGGTTTCGTGAATTCGCGCAAAACTTCTTACAATCACAGCACTCACACCTAAAATCCTTGGCGACATGGCTGCATGTTCGCGGCTCGAACCTTCTCCGTAATTTTCATCACCAACCACAGTCCAGCGCATGCCCCGACTTTTATAATCACGAGCCACATCAGAGACATTTTTTACCTCTCCCGTAAAACTATTTTTAGCTTTACCAATATCTGGAAGAAAGGCATTCGTAGCACCCAAAAACATATTGTCACTGATTCGGTCTAAATGGCCGCGAAAACGTAGCCACTTTCCGGCAGGAGAAATATGGTCGGTTGTGGTTTTGCCTTTGGTTTTTAATAGCAGTTGATGGCCAATAAAATCTTGTCCATTCCAAGCTTCAAACGGTGCCAGAATTTGCAACCGTTCGCTGTTACTTGTAACTTTTACAACAACTTGTGACCCATCGGCAGATGGCTCCATAAAGCCAGCAAAACCTTCGGCAAAACCTCGCGGTGGAAGTTCTTCACCGGTAGGAATTTTAAGTTTAACTTTTTTGCCCGTGGAGCTGACGATTTCATCTTTCAGAGGATTAAATGACAAAGATCCAGACGCTGCATAAGCAATTACCATTTCTGGGCTTGCAATAAATGAAAGCGTTTCAGCGTTGGCATCGTTACGCCCGCGAAAGTTCCGGTTAAAAGATGTGACAATAGAATTCGGCGTGCCCGGTTTCATATCATCTCGTTGCCACTGACCAATACACGGCCCGCAAGCATTTGCCAAAACCGTTCCGCCGAATTCTACCAAGGTTTTTAAAAACCCATCTCGTTCGATTGTATTAAAGACTTGATCCGATCCCGGAGAAACCAAAAATTGCGATTGCGCTTTGATACCCTGGCTTAGGGCGTCTTTCGCAATCGAAGCCGCACGGGAAATATCCTCGTACGAAGAATTGGTACAGCTTCCAATTAGCGCCGCACTAATGCGATCATGATATTTTTGTTCAGTGACTTCGCCGCGCAACTTCGAAACTGGCCGCGCTAAATCAGGAGAATGGGGTCCAACAATAAACGGTTCAAGTTCGCTCAAATTTATTTCATACACTTCGTCGAAGTACTTTTCTGGAGCGGATTCGATCTCTTTGTCTGCCTTGAGATGCTCGGCATATTTATCGGCTAAACCCGCAAGCTCTGCCCGATTTGTTTTTTTTAAGTAATCAGACATGCGCCTATCGTATGGAAAAACGGAACATGTTGCTCCGAGTTCGGCGCCCATATTGGTGATGGTAGCTTTGCCGGTACAGCTTAAAGATTCGGTTCCTTCGCCAAAATACTCGACGATTTTATTAGTGCCGCCTTTTACGGTGAGCATTCCAAGTAATTTTAAAATGACGTCTTTAGCCGAAGTCCAGCCATGCAATTTACCGGTTAATTTAATTCCGACAATTTTTGGATTCAAAAGTTCCCATGGCATTCCAGCCATTACGTCCACAGCATCGGCACCACCGACGCCAATGGCAAGCATTCCCAATCCGCCAGCATTCGGCGTATGTGAATCCGTTCCGATCATCAGGCCTCCCGGAAATGCGTAATTTTCTAAAACCACTTGATGAATAATACCAGAGCCTGGTTGCCAAAATCCGATACCATATTTGTTGGCCGCGGTTGCAAGGAAATGAAAGACTTCTTCGTTTTCAAATTTTGCGACTTTCATATCTTCGGTGGCACCGGTTCGTGCCAAAATCAAATGGTCGCAGTGGATAGAAGTTGGCACCGCAGTTGTTTTGCGGCCGGATTGCATAAATTGCAGCACGGCCATTTGGGCGGTTGCATCTTGCATCGCAACACGGTCTGGACGCAGCATAATAAAACTCGAACCGCGTTTAAATTTCGCTGGGTCTTCTGCAGTATTTAAATGTGAGAAAAGAATTTTTTCGGCCAAAAGTAACGGACGTTGAAGAAATTTGCGACTTTGAGCGTGTTTAGCGGCAAGGGACTCGTAAAACTTCTCAACAACTTCCGGTTTAGTCGCAACAACTGATTTCATTTTTCACCCCAACATTTTATCTGTAAAATTATCTCAAAAATTAACTTTTTTTGGCCACATTTTTTGCCACTTGATTTAATTTTTGCGCCAGATCTTGTAGCTGATCGCTTTCACGCAAATTAAGTGGCTGAGGAACTTTTCCTTCCAGCATTTCATCTAAAAAACGGTGAATAGAAACAAGAGGTCCGTAAATACGGTGGGTATATTTGGCCGCAACATAAAGAGTTAAACCGATAAAAACCACCAAAATCCCTGCGGCGAGTCCGAGCGGAACCGAAAGTTTCGCAAGTGTCACGGCGCTCTCGTCATTTGTGAGCTTAAAGTGTTCTTGCAGAGTGGCAAAAATATCGTAGATGTAGTAGCCGAAAGTTCCGAGAATCAATAGAGAAAACGTAATATTTATCAAAACAAAAAACAAACCAAGTTTAACTTGCCTGTAGGGCTCAACAAACAGTGCTTGCGCACCTTTTCTTCGTCCTGGAGTTGCCACGCTTAAAATCCTCTTTCGTCAAGAATAACACAACCTTCGGTTTTTCATCAATGTGCTTTCTAAGATTTTTACCCGGTCAGAAAAATTTTACAAGCTTGTACATAGTTCACGATTGTCGTCGAAAAAATTAACTTTATGGGTTTGACGGTTTTCATCGCGGCAGGTGCAAACGCGTTGGTCAAAAAGCGGACCTTCGCTTTCCATAACAAGTGAGCACGATCCAGTGGCGTTAGCTCCCATAAATTTTTTACAACTATTTTCGCAAATTTTCGGAGAGCATTTTTTGGACCCTCGATTAGAGTCAAAATAGGTAGAATCTTTGATACTAGATTCCAGCACCAGATACTGACCCACGCCTAATTGAAGATCTTGTAAATTTGATGAAAGAGCGTAGCGCAGGTTGAAAATCACACAGGTTGAGCGGTAACGTTTTCCATCTACGTACTGCACAAAGCAGTCGCCATTTGCTTTGTGATCGATTTCTTCTACGGATAGCCAATGCATATGGGCTCGAGTAGGTCCCGCAAAACCCAGCACCAACGCGGGGACTTTCACATGAACAATATCGTCGATAATACGTTGTGTAAATCGTCCGCAAATTCTGTGAGTATTCATCCAATCCAGAAGTGTGCTAGGAGCGGTGCCAGGAATCATATCGTTCGGGAATTTCGGAATCGCGAGCTTTGAACAAGATGGAATAGGGCATAGGGCGATCATATTTACTGCCGCAGCTTGGCCACAATAACCTTCATACTCAGGAAGTTCGATTGCGCCAATAAACTTTCCGCGCGCTTTGGGCTGGGGAATAACTTCATTTTCGGGTCCGGAAGAATAGTAATTTTGGGCAAGTAAAAAGTCTGTTTGCAAAAATAGGAAATACGCAAATATTATGATGAGTTTTGAAATTCTCACGTCTGAGCCCCCGCCCGTTAAGTTTCGTTGTTGATATAGACTAAACTAAAAACCCGAACGCAGGAACTAAATAAAAAAACCCGTTAGAATTCTGAAATTTAAAGTATTTTTTGAAGACGAGACAACACCAATGCACTACCCACAACTGCGGCTGTTCGAGCCCTGAGAATGGGCTGGGAGATTTTAACAGACTGAAAATTTTGTTCTCGAAAGAATGTTTCTTCAATTTCGGAAAACCCGGCCTCGCTACCACAAAGCCCAATTTGAGAAAAAGCATTTAAACTTGCAACCTCCTCTTCGGCGTCGGCCGAAAAAACAACTTTATTAGATTTTGATTCTGCTAAAAATTTAGCTGCCATTTCCCAATCAGCAAAAAATTCCACCGCAGGTTTAAAAAACCTTTTAGATTGTTTAACCGCGGCTGTTGATAAGTTATCTACGCGCTCTGCTAATTTTTCAGAAAAAATTCCCTTGGGAGCATGGGCTTGGGGATAGAAGTAAATTGCA
>JAYVPO010000220.1:0-3031 GCA_043757325.1 bacterium | reverse complement strand
TAGACCCACCAAAATAAATCTTGGCAAAACCGATCCGGCTAAAAATATGGCGAATAGAAAAAGACTCCCAGACCCTAAAGCACCTAAAAAACAAAGCTGATACGCTGCCACAGCCGCTAACGTTGCTCTGGAGTTCTCAAAAATTCCTCGCGACACAAAATGGGTTGTGATCAAAACACTGCATGTGGAAAGTGCCAAAAGAGCACTAATATAATCCCACTTAAATACCGAATTTGGCCCCCAAATCGCCACTAGTTTTTCGGACTGAATTAGAATTCCTGTGCTGGGGAACGTGCCAGAATAGAATCCGCTGCATAATACCAAAAAACAAACCCAAGAAACAACGTGAACGGATAGTGAAAAATGCCATAGACTTCGCGCACGAAAAATTCCTGATACACTTAAAAGTATAACCAACAACGGCGCAAATGTGCCAATCAAGGTGACCCATTCTCTCATAGGAACCCCCCTGCAAAGTGCGTTATTAGAACTATGAAAAACATCAAAAACAAGCAGTAACTGGTAAATATTTTGGGCGCAATACTGAGCGAGGAGCTCGCCAGGGCATCGTTAGATTCTGAACTCATAAATAGTTTTCTACAGACATGCACATTTGCACAAAAATATAGGAACCATAATATTCCAAAGACAATAGTATAACCTACTCCCATATCAATGGAGCGAGCCCCAACTGTGCTAAAAATTAAGTAAACGGGCGTTCCTGGAAAACCTAAAACCAAAATGAGCATTCCAACTATGAAGGCACGATGAAGAGAGGATTCCACTTTCATCGATGACCCATAAAGAACCAATGCCGTGAAAACAGGCACAAACATGCAAACGTAAAACACTGAATTTACAATATTTGTCTGCGACACTCCCACAGAAACCAAAATCAAAGATAAGAAAAATCCTGGGAAACTCGCTAGCACATTACGGCGTGTTTTCGCAGAAAACAATTCACTCAATGAAAAGGCCCCACCCACGATCCCAAGAATATAAAAGGCGCGCTTATATTTGTCGTCGAGGTCCGGATATGCCGAGCTATATATGGACGACATTTTTAAAGTTACCGAACACAGGAAGGTTACCAGCGCTAACGCAACGCCCTCAGGTAAGCACTCTAGGGCAGAATTGAACCATTTCGCCCAGAGTGTGAGCGGCACAGACAAAACAAGCATTGTGATCCAAATAACGATTCCCAGCAGAGATCCTGATCCCCTTGTAAAACGAAGGTCCTTTTCGCCAAATTCCGTGATGCCCCACATGATCATCAATAATCCAATGATAAAAAATAGCAAATAAACCGATCGAGATATTTTATCTGCTATTGTCTTTCGCTCTGCAGGCATAGAAAAACGAATCAAATAGAAAAACACTATCCCGTTAAGGACCATTATCCCGCCAGATGCCACAGTATTTTCTGCCGTTACAAGGATGGAGCAAAACCCCTGCACCAAAAAAAGCAGCGGATTTACCGTCGCAATATTAAAGGTATTGATGCGACATATCCAATGTGCCAATAAAAAACAAAGCTCAGCAGTTAACAAAAAACATGCGCGAGGCACATCTAGCTTCAGAATAAAATCCATTGGGTAGCCATTAACTAGCACTCCGCTTAAATGAACTGGCTCGTTACCAGAACTAAGGAGTCGGGCCATAACAATTAAGGCAATAATTCGCACAATAGAAACGAAACTAATGCTTGAAAATGCATTGGGCTTGCCACCAGACATACTCGGTATCCATATCGCCAAAAAAGGAAGTGTGGAATATAAGAAAAAAATCGTCTGAAGTGTTTTCACTTACCCCCCACCGCAAAAAAGATAGAGCTAATTAGAGTTATCAGAACTCCAATAAAAAAATAAAACCGCACATTTCCCGAGTGTGCTTTGCGCGTAAGCCTAGATAGTACTGCGGCTGAGTTACCAAAAGTGCTTTGTAACCGTCTGGCAAAAATAATATCGTCCGCTTTTTCCAGAGCAGAAGAAAGATCTTGTCCTCTTTCTGAGAGATTTTCGCCGAGCCAGGCAACCGCCAACTGCGGCGCCAATATAATTCTCTCGCTCCATTTTGTTGCCGAAGTTCCGATACTTGGAATAAATTCAGCTAATTTTCGGTCCCTTTTTTTGATCCAGTTCTTAAAGCCGGAATTTGAACCCACCAGAGAGCCCGTCAATACTCCAGCCACGACCGAAAGAAAAAGTAAGCCCGAAAAAATCTGTGACTCAGGACGCCCAATAGCTACAAGAAATCCATCAAAATCGGAAAGAGAAAGATGCAGCAGAAAGACTACTCCTCCCACTTGTGCAAGTAGAATCAAAAGCATTAGCGACCATGGCGGCAAAACAAGATCAGTCGATTTTTCTTCTTTTTCAGCGGCAAGCAGAATCGACTTGCCCACATTTGCAGCTAAAAGAAAAACAACGAGAGCAATTATTGCCGACTTTACAAGGGAATCGCGTCTCTCCAATTCACGAGAAGCAAATTCGAGTCCTGGTATTGCGCCGGAAAAAACAAGTAGCATCACAGCAGCGGAAGCTAGGCTAGAAATCCGTTTTCCAAGATCTTTTGCATTAAACGCGCACCTAACCAGGAGAGACAATGAAAGCGCACCCATCAAATTTATTGCTTCGCTTGCAGTCCAAAATGGGGCATTTGAAATTCCTGAAATAAATCGATTAAATAATAAAAAAGAAAAACAAGAATATAAAAGCCAGAATGAGGCGTCTTTTGTGCGATTCGTGAGAAAGGAAAAAATTGAAAATGCTACCGAAACTAATCCAAACGCAATAGCCACACCAAACCATAGTTCTGGCGCCAACTCTCCTTTCATTACTCGATTAAGGAGGAAAAGTGCGGCTCCCATTTTTGCTGCGGAAATGGGCAAGCTTGCCCATTCTAAAAAATTATTTCTGGAAAAGACTATTGATGCGGCATAAATCAAAGCACCCACTAATATAATCGCCCTTGTGTCAAACACTCCAATCGCACTTAGTAAGAGACCAAAAAAAAGTCCAATCAGAATAAA
>JAYVPO010000219.1:0-11269 GCA_043757325.1 bacterium | reverse complement strand
TGCATTTATCCGACCGAATCGCCGTTTTAAACAATGGAGTGGTCGAACAAGTTGGAACACCGGAAGAAATTTACGAACGTCCGACTACAGAATTTGTGGCAAGTTTTATTGGCTCCATAAATAAGCTGCAAGTTGATTTTATTGGCCACGATCAACAAGAAACTTTAAATATACCTAAAACGCAACTCTCGAATTTCAAACTAGTTAACGGTCATATTATCAAAAGTTTTAGCACAACGGAATTCGCCGACGAAAAAAAGTGTTTAATTCTATTGAGGCCTGAAAGGTTGCGTATAAAATCACGGGCGAACGGCACAAAAAACAACGTCACCTCGGTCTCCGGCAAAATAAAAGATATATTTTTTCGTGGCGACAGTATCGATATTGTTGTTTCTACTGACGATTCAGGTTTACCCGACTTACACGTGGCATTAGCTCGTACTAGTATTAATGCTGTTGATCAACTTCCTCCCCTACTAAAAGACCAAAAAGTTCATGTCTGGTGGAACTACGAAGATTCGATTGCTTTACCAAGAACTGACGCTTATGGATGAAATAAAAGCTAACCGCGAGTCAGGATATTTTTTAAAAAGCCTGGCCATTCCTTCCGTACTTTGGTGCTTATTTTTTGTTTTGGGGCCATTGTCTTTTGTTTTTGTGTTTGCCTTTTTAACCCGAGGCACTTACGGCGGGATTGAGTGGGTTTTTACCTTTGACAATTTTACTCGAGCGTTTGACTGGATTTATGTTCGGATCCTTATTGAAAGCGTTAAAATAGCTCTCGGATCATCTGTTCTCTGCGTGATTATTGCATTTCCGATTGCTTGGATGATGAGTCAGTCAAAACCCGAAACAAAAAAGCTTATTCTGGCACTTCTTCTGCTGCCTTTTCTTGTAAATTGCGTTTTACGGACAACAGCTATTAAAGCCATTTTACAAGGTGTTGAATCGAACTTTCCTGGTGGCATTGCTTTTTCATCCGATTTCAAAGTATGGATCGGTATGATTACCGCGTATCTTCCGTTTGCGGTTCTACCAATTTACGTGTCTCTTGAAAAATTCGACTTTACCATTCTCGAAGCCGCGAGAGATTTGGGAGCAGCTCCAGTGAGTCGGTTTGTTAAAATTTTATTTCCTTTGATAAAACCAGGTCTTGTTACGGCTTTTACGTTAGTTTTTATACCCGCTCTTTGCGAATTTTTATTGCCTGATTTTTTGGGCGGCGCTAAAAATATGCTTATCGGAGGGCTTATTTCTAAGCAATTTTTAGATGCCAGAGACTGGCCATTTGGGTCGGCTTTGAGTGTGATATTAATTGCGATTATTTTAGGTGTGATATTGTTGGAAGGATTGATTTTGCGAAAATCACGCGGACACTTTTCAGAAAACCTAAGTCCGTGAGAAATATTTTTTTTCGGATTTTAAAAATAGCGATTATAGCCTTTGGTTTCTTTCTTATTTATCTGCCCATATTCACCATTTTCAAACTTTCATTGGGCCTGCAAAACGAAGCTTTAAGTTTTCATTGGTACAGGAAATTATTTAGCAATATCGTTCTGCTTGAAGCGGCACAAAGAAGTTTTATCATCGCCTTGTGTGCGTCAATTCTTGCCACAATTTTAGGAACAACCGTAGCTGTGACATTAGAACGCACTAATTTTCGCGGCAAAAAATCTATCGAGTCCTTACTGATGGTGCCGTTTATCCTTCCGGAAATGGTTCTTGGATTGGCACTGGCGATTTGGTTTTCCATCATACATTTGACTTTGGGCTGGATTTCAATGACTTTGGCCCACGCAACATTTGGGCTTTCCTATGTGGTTTTTATTGTGCGCGCCCGCTTAAAAGATTTTGATCGCTCGCTTGAAGAAGCTGCGAGAGATTTAGGAGCTTCTTCTTCTGAAGTTTTTTTTCGCATTACTCTACCGTTAATTTTGCCAGGAATTGCCTCGGGTTTTTTCTTAAGTTTTATTTTGTCATTTGATGATTTTATTATTTCGTTTTTTACGGCAGGAGTGGGAACTGACACTCTGCCACTTAAGATTTACAGTTTAATGCGGCATGGATTTGATCCCCAAATCTATGCCCTGTCGTCTCTGTTGCTCGTACTTACCATGCTGGGCCTAGTCCTTGGAACCCGGGTCGTGCGTAAGGGTTTGCGATAAAGGGCTAGAAATCTAGGTCCTCCGATGTCCTTGGTATTTTCATTTCCGCTTTGATAAAACATTTGAGTACCGAGATAGGGCACAGACGGTGATCTTTAAACTTTTAATTATTTGTTCGTTACACATCGCAGCAGTTCTTTATTGCACGAAGTTCACCGCCGGTCTCGCTCATGCGTTGGAAAGAAGCTCAGACATACTTAAAAATGAAGTTTCGATGCGCGCCTGTGCGAGTGCCCTTACCGGTATAAAAAATATTGAAGAATCGGCAAAACGTCTTCGATCCGCTGACCGGATTAAAAACGCATCGATCGAATCTAAGAGTAATGAGCTAAAGAAGAATTTTTTAAGGGCTGCACATGTTTTGGAAAATTGTAAAGAGAATGCAAACATACATTTTGAAATTGTTCATGAAGGAAAATCAGGTGTTTCAAATTTTATCTATAAAAAGACGTTGTGATGATTTTAGCTAGTGAAATAATGTTGTTAGGAATATTTGGGATGGCGACGCAATGTTTCTTAAAAACAGATAAAAAGCAAACGGATACGCAAAAAAAGCTAAATGGTATTTCTGTCAGACATTCATCGGCTTTTTGCGAAATTAATGCAAATTGGACTCTAGTTGAATCAAAACCCTGTTTCGTGCCGCCATTAGATTATTCTAACGCGCTAAAATTCGAGAGATTAAGTGCGTCCAAAAGCGATTGTTTCTTTTTAGAATTCTTAAGTAAAAATGCGAGGTCAAAATGTCAGAATTTAAAGCAAAAAATATAACCCTAAAAGTTTTTTGGATCAGTCATTTAATAAGTATTCTAATGTGCTTTTTAATTTTTGAGATATTTCAAAAAAGTTTTTCGGATGTCGGGCGCCACGTAGATCCCAAAACCGTTGTTTTAACGCTAGCTGGTCGAATTCCCGAATCTGCCAAGGGAAAGGTTTATCTTACCCACAAAGGTCGCTGCCTTATTTCAAAAGCACCTTTGAAAATTCTATCTGAAAGCGAATTGCCGGTCTTTTCTGTTAAAATGAATTACGCGTCCGATATTTTGCGTCAGATTTCTGAATTGCCGGCAGAGGAAGTAAAGTTCACCGGCGCAGAAAACGGTCTTGCAACGTGTCAAAATTCGCCCAAAATCATATACGGGTCGTAATACAAATGTGGTTTTTATTTTTTAGCCTGATTACTTTCGCCGATGCTCCCATACATCTTACCTTAAAACCAGGAGAGCAGGCACCTATCGAGATGTCTCCCACCGGCGATATTAAAGTTTCGCGCAAGGGCGTCATCCATCTTTCTGCTGGCGAAAAACCTAATTGGATTGTGACAGCATTAAGGCGCGGCCGAGTTGTAGTGCAATCATTTAATGCCGATCGGTCGGTGGACAAAGAATTTTTTTTTGAAGTTGTCGATAACAGCACAGTAAAAATCAAATCCAGTAAAACTTTGCAAAACTTACCTATTGAAAATGTAAGAGCATTATTCGAACGTGAATTTAAGATTAAAACAAGAATCATTGATATTTCAGCGCAGCAAAAAATCTTAAGTGCGCACTGTCTCCAAGAAGATAAATCCATCCAAAAATTCGAGAAGCTTCTGGAAAGCTTAAATCTCGAAGACCAAATTACTGCGGTTTGTGAAAGCTGGCTAAATCCGCAGTATTTTCGCATACAAGCTAAAGTCATTATTCGAACAGACGGGTCTCACCGAAAAATCGGCGCCGAGTATTCTGGCTCTGCAATTTCACCAGAAAATCTCGATTCAAAAATCGGGATTACGCCTTTTGCCCAAGAATCTGGCGGCGAGACTAATATTATTGGAGAGCCCGTTGTGTACGTTGGTGAAAGTGATAGTTCTACGGTTAAAAGTGGTGGTGAACTGCAACTGTCTAAAAACTCCGGCAAACATTCTGGAAGTAACGCAACAGTTTGGAAAGAGTACGGGATGCAAATGGATGCGAGTATTGTAGCAGTTAATTCCGACAAAATTTTAACAAGCATTGATTTTCAACTTCGGCATCGATTAAATGACGGGAATTTAACCTTGAACCAAATTAAAACAAAAAGTTTTCTTAAGCTTAATGTCCTATCTTTAATTGGAACCGCTCAACTTAGTAGCGACGATCAAGATCTTACGGGCGTTCCTATTCTGTCTTCAATACCCATAATCGGCCCACTTTTTCAGCTAAAAAAAGACGCCAAAGCTCGTTCACAAATTGAACTTTGGGCGACCATTAGCCCTATTTTATGGAATGAAGGTGCTTAAATGTTTTTTGTAAAATTACCGTCATTTATAGTTAAGGATTGTACAGGTATTTTTCCACCTCAACAGGAACCAAACCATTGACACTTTTTCCTAAACTCAAAATTTCTTTCACCAAACTCGAAGAAATATAAGCAAACTCCGGCCGAGTCATTAAAAACACCGTTTCAAATTCCGGATCCAGTTTAAAATTCGCCCAACTCATTTGGGCCTCGTATAAAAAGTCTCCCTCCGTCCGTAGGCCGCGAACAATAATTTTCGCGTTCACACTCCTTACGGCGTCAAGCATGAGTCCGTCAAAAGGCAGGATTTTTATCCGAGTATTTTTTGCATAGAGATTATTTAAAATATCTAATCTTTTTTCCACTGGTAACAGGCTATTTTTCGCTGGATTTTTTCCGATCCCTAAATAAAGCTCATCACAAAAACTTAGAGACCGCATAATCAAATCATGATGACCATTTGTTAACGGATCAAAGCTCGCTGGGAAAAACCCGCGCCGGCTCATTGGTTCTTCATTTCTAAGATAACTAACATGGTATCTCCAAATTTTTTCTCAGTTATATCAACATGCGGAAAATTTGCTTTTTGCTCCAGAAAATTCGCAAAACTTTTTCGACTCATTTCACAAAGTAAAACTCCGTCACTATTAGCAATATTAGCAGCAATTTCTAAAAGTTGCGCTAAATAGCCATCAAAGTCAGCATAAGGTGGATCAAACCAGATAATATCAAACTTAGTTAAGTTTAATTTTTTGCTATTTTTTAAGTATATCTCCCAGTCGCTAAAAATCGGTAGCAAGCTGTTTTTCAAGTTTAATCTATCGCCAGCAGCGCGATAATTTTTTTGCAGAATTTTAAATACCAAGGGATCTTTTTCCAGGCCAACCAAATACTCAGCTCCGCGACTTACCAATTCCAAACCCACAGCGCCACTTCCAGCGCAGATATCCAAAACTTTGGCTCCCTGCAAACGATTTTGCAAAATATTGCCCACCGCTTGACGGAGCTTTGCTTGGGTCGGCCGAATAGACTCGGCGACTTCAAGTTTGAGACCTTTTAATTGTCCAGAATCAATTCGAATCATAATGGAACAAAGTTTATTAATACTTGGAGACGATATTCTATAGTTTTTTTTTTATTTTAAACTATTATACCCTGGTTGCTAAATTTTTTCGTAAACCCAAATAAAAAGCATCAAGAGAAATTGAGGCGCCGTATGAATATTCGACAAATTCAAGAAGCTAGAGAACTTTACGGAATCGACGAGTGGGCGGCCGGTTATTTTTCTATAAATGACGAAGGCCAGATCGTTTGTCATCCCACCGGTGAAGAGCATTTAAGTGTGTCTTTACAGGAACTTGTAGAAGAAAGTCATCAAAAAGGAATCGCTGCTCCATTGATTCTGCGTTTTCCTCAGATCATTCAAACCCAACTCGAACGCATGCATTCGTCGTTTAAAAATGCCATCCAAGAACATCAATACAAAGGCCGGCACCTTGGGGTTTTTCCGTTTAAAGTTAACCAGCGCCGGGAATTTATCGATGCGATCGTCCAAAGTGGCCAGCGTTTCGACTATGGCCTTGAGGTTGGAAGCAAAACAGAATTCGTGGCCGCATTGAGTTATAAATTGACCGAAAAGTCTTTATTTATCTGTAATGGTTTTAAAGATCGCGAGTTTATTGAGATGGCTTTTGTGGCTAAAGCCATGGGTAAAAACGTGGTTTTAGTGGTAGAGGGACCCGATGAACTTGAAGCTATTATCACCATGCGTTCTAAATATAAACTTTGCCCGGAAGTGGGCCTTCGAGTTCGACTTTATAGTCGGGGTTCTGGAAAATGGGAGAAATCCTCTGGCGAGTCCTCCAAGTTTGGGCTTACGACTTTAGAGGTTTTAAATTCTTTAAAAATGCTAAACGAAGCCGGCATGGGAACGACCCTTGCGATGCTCCATTTTCATATCGGTTCACAAATCACCGAAATCAAACGCTTTAAAGGCGCACTTAAAGAAGCTGCGCGGGTTTACAGCAAAGTCATCAAAATGGGCTTCACACCGAGGTACTTAAACATCGGAGGCGGTGTCGGAGTAGATTACGACGGAAGCAAAACATCTTTCCAAAGTAGCGCCAATTACACTTTGCAAGAATTTGCTAACGATGCGGTTTATGTCCTTGGGGAAACCTGCGACAACGAAAAAGTGCCCCACCCGACAGTTATTACCGAAAGCGGCCGAGTCATCGCCGCCTACCATAGTGTAGTCATAACCAACGTGCGCGAAGTGCAAGGATTTGAGATTAACGACGACCTGGGATTTGATTTTGATACGATCGATCCTAATTCGCAAAAAGCATTAAATGAATTGAAATATATTTTTGGAAATATGAATCGCAAAAATTATGTGGAGTACTATCACGACTCGATTGTTTATCAAGAAGAATTATTTACGTTATTTAATCTCGGTTATTTAAGTCTCACCGAACGTGCGTTATCCGAAGAGTTATACCAGCGAATTTGCCGCAAGGCTTTGTATTTTAGTTCTTTTCAAAGGCATATGAGTGAAGAATTCGAAACTTTGCAAAAAGCCATGGTCAGTAAGTATTTAGCTAATTTTTCGATCTTTCAATCTATTCCTGATTCTTGGGCCATCGATCAATTGTTTCCAGTTATGCCGATTGCCAGGCACGATGAAAAACCTTCGTTGAAAGCCACGATTGTGGATATTACTTGTGACTCGGACGGGTGTCTGAGTAAATTTATCGACCGCGCCGACACCAAAACCGTTCTCGAACTCCACCCACCCGTAGCAGAAACACCTTATTATATCGGCTTTTTCTTGGTAGGGGCTTATCAAGAAAGTTTGGCAAATGAACATAATTTATTTGGTGCGATTAACGAGGCCGAGATTCACTTTGATGAGGAAGGTGATTGGAAAATTACAAAGATCACCACCGGAGATCCGATCGATGAACTTTTGGTTAGTAGAAATTATTCAATGGAAGAAATTCATACGAGCTACTCCTCACAGCTTCAAGAAAAAGTAAAAGCCAACTTGCTTGATGCGACCGAAGCTGCAAGTCTCTTTGAAACAGTCAAAAAAGTAAGCTACGCCTACCCTTATTTATTAGAAAGGTGAGAGTGAGCGAGCTGCATTGCACTAAGTAGAATTCCTTCGCGATTTTTTATGCCTTGGGACAAAAATTTTTGACACACATCCAAATTGGTAAAGGAAAATTCTTCCATGGCATTTTTCGTGTTATCAAAAACCGCCATGTAATTTTTATAGAGAGTCTCAGATAAAAAATATCGTGAGCGAAAAACATGGGAAATTTTTTCTAAGTAAGTTTTTTCTATAACCCCGGCACGCACAAAATAAAGTGCGAGCTCAAAGTAATTTAAAAAATACGAAATCGAACTGGTAAAAGGATGAAAATCTAGCACGGGTTTGCCTGGCAAAAGTCTGATAAAAATACCTTTGATAAAACATCGTGGAATATTTTTGAAATCTTGCGATATCTGCATAATTTCATCAGCCCCCACCCCCAAAGCAGTAAGGTAATTGACATATTCTGCATGACTGAAAGTGCCTTCCGCAAAGGCTTTTATCCCGAGATAAATAGGAGGATCAGATTCTGCATTGTCTCCAATCAAATAAAAAAAATCGTCTTTTTTGGCACGAGTTAAGATTTTTAATATGGCCGAAGTTTTGTAAGCAATGTGCGATCGCAGCTGATCTATGCGAATTTTTCGCAGATTGTATATTTGATTTTTAAAGGTATCGGATTCCCAGTCGATATTGTCTCGACCGAGTTTTTCCTCAAGAACACTCCGCAGCTGTGGGGGAGAAGACGACACAAAATGTAAAGACGCGTGCGGCCTTATATTTTCTCGAACGCTGTCGACTGTAACATCCAGGTTTAAGGCCAAGGCTTGTGACCAGCGGCAAGCATGGAGCACAAATTCGGCGCCCTCGACTGTGATTTTTTCGTTGGCTGATTCAAACGCAATGCGCGCAAGTTTAGAAAATGTTTCGAACTCTGTTTCCAAATACGTTTTATCGATATCGCAAACGATGTGATTGGAAACTTCTGAAGTTGTTTTAAGGTCTAAAAAACGCTCGTCCACAAGCTTTTTAAGAGTGTAGCCTTTTTGTCTTCGCCTTTGAAAACTTTCCCATAATCCCATCGCGAACTCAGTTCAATATAGTATCTATTGGTTTAAAATCATTCCACGGCGAGTCTAACATAAAATGGGAACCCACTGAACTTTTTCGCTTTAGTGCGCATTGAACGATAAGTTCTGAAACCAAGGCGAGATTTCTCACCTCTAAAATATCTTTAGATAAAACGCAATTCCAGTAATATTCATCGAGTTCTGTTCGCAGAGCTCGCAGGCGGTTCAAGGCACGAGTCAGGCGTCTTTCGGTGCGTACAATTCCTACATAATTCCACATAATTCTGCGGATCTCGTCCCACGTGTGAGTTAGCACAACCCTTTCATCTTCAGCAATTTTTTGTGGCCTTTGTACCCACGTAGGAATTGTAATTTCATTTCCGTTAGGTGAATTTTTTACGGAAATTTCACAGACTCTCGCAGAAAAAACCAGTGCTTCCAAAAGACTATTGGAAGCCAGTCTATTAGCTCCGTGAAGTCCCGTGCAAGCTGATTCGCCGATGGCGTAGAGTCCACCAATATTAGTGCGACTGTAGTCATCCACAACAATTCCACCACAGCTATAATGGGCAGCCGGAACCACTGGTATAAGTCCTGATTCTAAAGAGATTCCCGTTTCAAGAATTTTTGCGTAAATAGTCGGAAACAATTCGGCAAACTTCTGCAACCCAATAGGCTTAATATTAAGGAAAACACATGATTCGCCTGTAGTTTTCATATGCAAATCAATCGCACGTGCAACGATATCTCGCGGTGCAAGTGATTTTAGAGGATGTTGGTTAAAGTCGATTTCAACATAATTTTTATCGCATAAAACCGCACCCTCACCTCGCACCGCTTCGCTTACAAGAAAGTTTTTAGTAGCATGATGAAAAAGGCACGTGGGATGAAACTGCATAAATTCAAGATTTGCAATCTTGCAGCCGGCTCGGTAGGCCATGGCCACTCCGTCACCAGTTGCATCATCAGGATTAGATGTAAATAAATAGGCTTTACCTAACCCTCCGGTGCATAAATAAGTATTTTTTGCTGCGATCGTGGTGACCGCATTTGTCGTAAGGTTAAAAACATAAACTCCAAGACAAAAATTTCCATCAAAACGCGGCTTGATTTTGTCGGTTGTCACAAGATCGATGGCGATTTGGTTTTCTAAAATGGCAACGTTTTTTAGTTGGCCGACGGTACGACGCAAACTTTCTACAACTTCTCGGCCAGTGGCATCTTTGGAGTGGATAACGCGCCTTTCACTGTGTCCTCCTTCGCGAGTTAAATGGTACTGTGTTTTGTTTTTGTCTTGCGCAAAATCTTGCGTGAACTGAACGCCGATTTCAATTAATTCCGAGATGGCTTTTGGACCATTTTCAACGACGAGCTTTACGACCTCTGGGTGACACAGGCCAGCCCCGGCTGTTAGGGTGTCTGCGATATGTTTGTCGTAGGTGTCTGATTCCGAAAGAACCGAGGCAATTCCGCCTTGAGCATACCAACTATTCGATTCATTTGAGTTGTTTTTGCTTAAAAGGACAATCGACTGGCCTGATTCGCTGAGTTTTCTGGCTAAGTTGAGGCCTGCCACTCCAGAACCGAGGATAAGGTGATCCACTTGAAGGCAGGATTCGGAAAGGGCCATAGCTAAATCCTATTAATTGTTTTTTTTAGTGCGACAAAAGAATCAGAACGAAAAGAATAATACCCATTATTGCAAATACTTTTTGTTCTTGTTTTACAGCAGGCCAAATTGATTTGGGCATTGGAAAATCCGCTGTTTGCGGAACTCGAAAAGGAATCCAGGCCGGAACTTTTTCAAGGTACATTTTGTATTCGTCGCCAAATTTTTCGCCGAGGATTTCTTCTTCATATTTGACTATATGATAAAACAGAAACCCAAAAAATGCGATTCCTAGAATGCTAAACCACACGACGCCGGCAAAAATTAGAATTCCAAAAATCATTAAAAAATACGAAAAATAAAGCGGATTTCTAATGACCCCAAACGGTCCATCGATAAAGAAAATATCTGCAAAAGCTTCGGTATCGATGGTTGACCTTAAACTATCAAGTTCTGCCGATTGCATAAACGCACGGGTATAAACTCTTAAGATTAAGCCCAAAACAATAATTAACGTTCCGATAGCTGCGACCGCAACTTTTGGCTCAGCAACAAAAACAAGCATGAAGCATATAGGAATCGCAAGGTAATCCCGCCATTGGTAAAGTCGTTCGCCAATATCAACGGTGGAAATACTTTTTCGCCGTAATTGGCTTGCAGCTTGGTGCTCAGTCGATCCTTCGTCTAAAGGATGGGGCATAGTATTTTGACTTTCTAAAAATAAATGTCTTCTTGAGGTTAGCGATCTTTAATTCGAATAACAAGGTCAATTTCCGCCTTTAAATTGCTGACCTGGCCCGGCCAAAATGTCGGGCTAACGCACGCGGGTTGTTTCAAATCAGTGTGTAGGCGAATTTTACACCTAAAGGCCAAAATTAAATTTGCCGAGAGGGTGTATGTAAGAACAATTTATGGAAAGAAAATCTATGGACCGACTTATTGCAAAAGAATATTCGATTTATCAAGAGATCCTAGACGATCTCTTGAAACCTATTATCCATGACGGGTTAGATGATGAAACCCTTAGGCGGCTTTATGAAAGTAAGCTTGTATACTTAGAAAATCTTCG
>JAYVPO010000218.1:0-3047 GCA_043757325.1 bacterium | reverse complement strand
TCTGCCCCTAATGTTCGATGAACGATATTTGGGAATTTCAACTGGTAATTTTGTTGTTAAACTGTCCGGCAAAATACAGGTTTCAGACCCATGCCTAATTTTAGCCACGGAATTCACTCGCAAGATTGAGGCAGCCAGAACTTACACCCCCGCTGCCGAACACTTAAAAAATTTAGATCGTATGAAGTGGACTAACATCAAAGAAATTGAGCGACCTTTATGTACGTTGATTGTTAAAGTAAGACAGCTAACCAATCATCCTATTTTCCAAAAAGATCGCAAACTTTTCGAACGAGTCGTCGACGACCTTGTTACTCGGTTTGTGAGTTTAACCGGGATAAATTTTGATTCGATGAGCAATTACGAACAAGAAAATCTACGTCACCTTGTGCGCGAAGCTGCAGGAATTAAGGATTAGTAGCAAGTGAAATTTAAAGTTTTTTTAACTATATTTTTTTTTAAGCTGCGAGCCTTCGCTGGGGTAGAGTCGTGTGAGCAATCTTTCGCAAAGCATCAAGATGATACCGATGACTTTATAAGTTATATCGATCACTTGTTTGTGTCGGGTGACTTTTCTCAAGAAAAAATGATTGCGTGGTTGCGAGGAATTGAGCGGGGCCACGTTGTAAATCCAATCTCCAAACGTTCAAGCATGGTTGAAGGAATCATTGCAATCCATTACGAAGCTTTCCACAAGTTAATCAGCAGCGATTTAAATCGTGAAAAACTACGAATATGGGTAGTCCAAAAGTTGGGACAAATTTTGGCTGAGTCGAATGAAAGAATTGCCGTAGTTAAATCAACCATCACCGAAGCTATTCCAATGAAATTTTACCCAATCGAGCCGGCAGAATTCGAAGTTGATATGATGGACAAAAAAGTTTGGGAAGTCAGGGCCACAACTCTGCGATTTGATCACCGTTTTGAAATGATGGACGCACCTGTGACGCAATATGAGTTCGCTACCGTAGAAGCTTATAATCCATCTAAATTTCGGAATGGCATTGGTTCAAGTGTTATTATTGTCTCTGGAAAAGAAATAGAAATCTTACCAGACCATCCTGTCGAAAACTTGGATTGGTTTCAAGCGATTAATTTTGCAAATCGGTTATCCGAGAAGGCTGGTTTAAAACCTGCGTATATTTACGATGAAACATTACAAATATATGTCGCGGATGCACCGGGAAACGATATTTTATTAACTGAAGGATACCGCCTTCCCACCGCGGTGGAATACTTTTATATTCAAACCCACGGCGGAACGCGCAGAAATCCATTTGGGTCAGAAGTAGATGCACTTCAGTGTGCCTATCTGCGCGAAAATTCCAATCAGCAAACCCATGCCATCAAAGAATTAGCTCCAATTTTTGCGCAAGGTATGCCGTTTTAAGATGTTCTAGGCAATGTCCACGTGTGGGCCGACGATGTCTTATTTGAATTACATGGGTCCGGAAAAGCTGTGAACACTTCCGGTAGAATTGTGGGTGTTATGTATAATACAAGTATTGACTTTTTTATTGCAGCCGGCCAAGCTCAGTATGTTGGACGGGGCTTACTGAACATAAAACAACGCGGATTGGGCATACGCTTAGTTTGCACTTTGCACGATCACAGAGCGCGGTGTCAATGAAACGTCCACCTTCACTTATAGATTTAAAACTAACTAGAGTCCTCTATTGAATAAAACATTTCAATTTTTAACTTTTATCGCAGCCATTACTTTCGCCAGAGTCAACGCTTGCGAATTAGTTTTTCGCGATGATCCAACCGCAAACTTGATTGCCTATTTAGATCGCATTATGACTGAATTTCAATTCACTCCAAATCAGATCAAAATTTTAAGAACAAACCTTAAACTTAACCGCATCGTTTTATCTAGTCTTGAAAGCTCAGAAAGCGTTCATCCTTATTTGCGCATTCATTTAGATGCGATTCATAATATGACGGCTGAAAATTCCATCGATTTTCCAACAATTGCAAAGTGGCTAAATGCTAAACAAAAATTAGTATTGCGCGAGTCAGATCAGAAGAAAACCGCAAAAGAAAAGACTTCCAACCCAGATTACCCGATCCGATTTAATCGTTTAAGACCAGGTTCCTTTAGTTTTCCTGTTTATGCTCGCGAACCTATGGCTCCTAAAAAGAACCGAATGATTACAATAGAACTGACTCATTCAATTGAAATGATGGACGCCCCCGTAACAAACAAGCAGTGGTTTGACTTGGCATTTAGCGCCGACGATGTATTTTTTAAGGATGCAAAATTTGTTCTCGAGCCAGATCATCCTATCGATGCCATTTCTTGGTATTCGGCTCTCGTTTTCGCGAACAAAATGTCGGAAAAACACAATTTGCCTCCTGTGTACGACTTAAGCCATATTCCTTTTAATGAATTTTTTGGAAAATTTGATGATGGAACACTTAGTGCGGCAGGTTGGTTTGTTCCAAAAATTAATGCCCCGGGTGGAAACATATATCTTGCGAAAGGTTTTAGATTGCCGACTTTAGCTGAAGCTAGCTGGGTGCGTTTTGATAGGAACGAAAATAAATTTTTCATCCTGACCGATGTGGCTTCGACAGCAGATTATGTTTTCTCGAACAATAAACACAGTAGTAGACACCTTGAAGTAAGGCATCTTTTGCCGCAAATGAAGCAAGGTATGCTTTACTATGATCTTCATGGTAAGAATGGTGAATGGACCAATGATTCCGAAGTGTCTCTTTATGAATTAAATCGTTTTGAAATGGTAGAAAATCCTTCTTTACACGGTTTAATAAATCCATTGTTTATGAATGTTCATCAAGCAGTTTACGATTCTATGTTCACTACCCAGCTTTTAATGAAATGTTCCTCGCGCGGCGACCGTAAAGCAGTTGGACTTCGACTCGTACGAACTTTGTCTAAAGGTGAGAGAGTTACTAGGGAGTAGGACAGACAAACTGTGTTTTTCGTGTCCTTGTTATGAGTGTGCGTAGAACTTTCCTGCCTACCTAAAGTAATCTTACAAAGTGTTCATATAACCCCTGGTTTTGGCGGCTGCGACCAA
>JAYVPO010000217.1:0-11377 GCA_043757325.1 bacterium | reverse complement strand
CCCGCCACCTACGCGATTTAAATTCTGCTATATTTTCCTGCCAAATTTTTCTATTCTCTAGTTTCTAATAAAGGATACATATATGGTTACCGTCATTTTTTCTTGCGCTTTACTTTCAATCGCAGTTGCGATTTTTTTCACGTTGCGCGTTCGAGCAATATCAATCGAACAAGGAACTCCCGCAGAAATCGCAAAATTTAAAGAAATCTCTTCGGCTATTTCTGAAGGCGCCATGGCTTTCCTGTCGAGTGAGTATAAATATGTTTCCATATTCGTCGCCGCCTTCGCAACTCTCATACTATTCACACTCGATGATCCAAATACACCCAACCTCAATGAAGGACTCTACACCGCAATTGCGTTTATTATCGGCGCAGTCACCTCAAGCATTTGCGCTTTTTCGGGAATGAAAATAGCCACTATCGGCAATGTTCGCACTACAGTATCCGCAAGAAAAAGCCTAAGTGCTGCATTTAAAGTAGCTTTTGAATCAGGAGCCGTAATGGGTTTTGGTTTAGTTGGGCTTGCGATATTATCGTTGATGGGTGTTGTTGTGTTCTATCAAACCTTGTCTACCGAAGTTCACGTTGTCATGGAAATGGTTGCTGGATTTGGTCTAGGAGGATCATCCGTTGCACTTTTTGGTCGTGTAGGCGGTGGAATTTATACCAAAGCGGCCGATGTCGGAGCAGACCTTGTAGGTAAGGTCGAAGCTGGAATTCCCGAAGATGACCCAAGAAATCCTGCAGTAATTGCCGACAATGTTGGAGATAATGTTGGCGATATTGCGGGTATGGGCGCCGATCTTTTTGGTTCCTGCGCAGAAGCAACTTGTGCAGCATTAGTTATCGGTGCGGCCGCAACCCAAATTGCAGAAAACCAAAATGCGCTCTACTATCCTATATTAATTTCAGCCTTGGGAATTCCAGTTTGTTTATTTACGGCGTTGTTTGCACGAGTTCGTGCCGACGCCACAAAAGTCGAGCCAACTTTAAAACGCCAGCTGATTTTGTCGACTATTTTTATGTCCATTGTTTTATACTTTGCGACAGACTACGCAATGGTTGATCAATTCAATTTAGGTGATAAGTTAGTAACCAAAAACGGTGTTCTCACCTCAGTATTGCTCGGACTTTGGTCAGGACTTTTGATCGGTGTTGTGACCGAATACTATACGTCTCACGCTTACAAACCTGTTCGCCGAGTGGCAGATGCTTCAAAAACCGGCGCCGCCACAAATATTATTTATGGACTTAGTTTAGGCTATGAATCGGCACTAATTCCGGTTTTAACATTAGCCACAACAATTTATGTTTCATGGACCTTGGCTGGAATGTATGGCATCGCCATGGCAGCTATTGGAATGATTTCTACCATTGCAACGGGTTTGACAATCGATGCCTACGGACCCGTTTCGGATAATGCGGGTGGCATTGCTGAAATGTGTGAACTCGAACCAGAAGTACGCGCAAAAACTGATATTCTAGATGCCGCAGGAAATACAACCGCAGCGGTTGGCAAAGGTTTTGCGATAGGATCCGCCGTTTTGACCGCCCTCGCACTGTTCGCGGCGTTTCTAACTCGTTCGGGATTGAATACTTTAGATTTATTATCCCCCGTTGTTTTCGCTGGGCTTTTTGTGGGTGGGGTTTTGCCATTTTTATTTACCGCACAAACAATGCTTGCCGTTGGTAAAGCAGCTCTTGCAATGATCGAAGAAGTGCGTAGACAATTTCGGACCATTCCCGGTTTACTAGAAGGCACAGCCCGTCCGGATTACAAACGCTGTGTGGCTATTTCCACAACGGGCGCCCTCCGCGAAATGATTGCGCCAGCCACTTTGGTCATTGCTTCACCTATTGTAATTGGAGTGCTTTTTGGAATCGAAGCCTTGGCCGGCGTTCTTGCAGGATCTCTAGTAACCGGTGTTGTAATGGCTCTTTCAGCATCGAATTCAGGAGGGGCTTGGGATAATGCGAAAAAGTACATTGAATCCGGCGTTCACGGCGGCAAAAAATCAGACGCCCACAAAGCGGCCGTTGTAGGAGATACCGTGGGCGATCCGTTCAAAGACACTTCCGGACCATCGCTAAATATTCTTATGAAACTTATGGCGATTTTAAGTCTCGTTTTTGCGCCATTTATTAAAATTGCGCACGCCACGATTTTGACATGGCTTCCGTAAATTCATTTATGATTTAACTCCGAACTTCACCGTGTAGTTCGGTTTTCACAATCTCAAGTATTTTCAGCATCTCTTTATCAACTTCGGCATCAGTCAATGTTCTTTCAGCAGACTGAAAGCGAAATCGATAGGCCACACTTATTTTATCGGCAGCGATACCTTCTCCGGTATAAATATCAAATAGATGCAAAGACTGCAGCAATCCCAGGCTTTTTTGCTGCCGAATCGAATCGTAAATTTTTTGATGGGTTGTGGCTCGCGGTACAATCCAAGATAAATCTCTCTCAACAGCCGGAAATTTAAATTCTAAAGCCAACAAAGGAATATTTTTCTGTAGAGAATCAAAAACTGTTTCCAAATCCCATTCCACAATCACAACCGGCTCAGACAGGTCAAAATTTTCGTAACAACCTGGATGAAGTTCTCCTAAATATCCCACCGTCTTGCCATTTATCTGCACTAAAGCCGATGCCTTTGGATGCAGAAAAGGCAACGCGTTATCCGTGGCAGCTACAAATTCCATATTTTTTACCCCAAGAACACTGCCAAGCTGCACACAGAGTTCTTTACCCGCAAAAAAATCTGCGGGTTTCTCGTCTGTTTTCCAAGTTTTTGCCACAGCCGGGCTATCGATCATTGCCGTAAAAAAAACTCTTTCCCCAAACCGCCTTTTATCTTCGCGCGCTCGGGCAGGGAAAAATCCTGGCATTTTAGCTAGGTAACTCAAATTTTTAAAACTTTTAAAATCATAAGGCTGACTTGCAAAATCAAAGTAACCTCGTCCTACTTCAAAAATCCTTGCTCCTTTTACTTGGCCGCGCCGCACCTGGGTTAATGCCCTTAGTAAACCAGCCACTAAAGTTGTCACCAGCACATTATCTGTTTCCGAAACCGCATTGGAAAGTTTTACGCGGGGAAAAAACGGATGATTTGCAGGCAGCTGCAAGTTTTCAAAATCTTTTTGTGCAGCAAACGGAAATTGAATCGTTTCAGTCAACCCGCAAGCTGCTGCGGCTTCTTTTGCCTTGAGCAAAAATCGAAAGAAGTCGTTAACTAAATCTCCTCGTGAGGACAGCGTTAAAGCTGTGGAAGGAATTTGGTCTAGGCCAACGTGCCTTGTGTATTCTTCTATTAAATCACATTCTCTTTCAAGGTCTGTGCGCCAAGTAGGAATTTCAAAAACCAGACGCTCGGCGTTCTCATCAATTTTAGTTAACCCCAAAAGTGAAAAAGTTTTTACTAAAAATTCTATCTGGATTTTTGGGAAACCAACGATATTTTTAATGCGCTCAGGACGCAACGAAATCACACTTTTTTTGCGAGTTTTTGGATATAAATCGGTTACTTTTCCAACGCTAGGAAGTTTGATATTTGGATCCGAAATCCGCAGATCTTTAAAGGCGCGGTCAATGAGATGCGCAAAGCGCTCGATCACAAAACTTATGCCATTAATATCGACTTGTCTTTCGTAGCGCTTTGAAGCTTCCGAATGCAAAGCGTAGCGCTTGGCAGTTTTACGAACCGAGCGCGCATCAAAATGAGCTACTTCGAGAATCAATTCGCTGGTGTCGGCTTTTATTTCTGTATTGAGACCTCCCATGACTCCTGCAAGCCCTAGTGGCTGGCTGTCTGAAATCACTAAGTCGTCGACAGTGAGTTGTAATTTTTTGCCGTCCAGAGTTGTTAAGATTTCTCCGTCCACAGCCGGTCTAACGCACAACTTCTGCAAAGTTCTCGCGTCGTATGCATGCACCGGTTGATTGCATTCAAGCATAATAAAATTTGTCAAATCAACCAAAACATTAATCGAACGCATCCCAGAAGTTGCTAATTTCGTTTTAAGCCATTCTGGTGAGGGATGCGGAAAAACATCGCTAAAAACCACACTTACGATGCGCCCACAATGGTCTGTTTCAATCGCCACCGGGCATTTTTTATCAGAAACTCTAAGGGAATTTTCTGTTTCCAATGTCTTAACTGGTATACCGAGTTTGGCGGATAATTCCCGCGCAATTCCAATATAACCTAAGCAGTCACCTCGATTAGGCGTAACATTCAACTCCAAAATACTGTCACCTGCTAACACACTAGCTACGGGTATTCCGAGGGTTTTTTGTGCAGAAAGCTCCATAATACCGCCATCGTCAGCCCCTATATTTAACTCTTGGGCACTGCACAGCATTCCTTGGGATAATTCACCGCGAATTTTGCTTTCTTTTATTTTAAAATCGCCAGGGAGCACGGCCCCTACTTTGGCCACACACACAAAAATTCCTGCTCTTGCATTGGGTGCGCCACAAACAATTTTTAAAAACGCTTCTGTTCCAATATCAACTTCGCAAACACGCAGTGTGTCGGCGTTTGGATGCTTTTGAGCAGAATGAATTTTGCCCACAACAACGTCGGGAGTGACTTCTACAGAAGTTTCGATTCCCTCAACTTCTAGGCCCAAATCCGTTAGATTCTTGGCGACTTCTTTGGCGGTGAGGTGATCGATTGCAATATATTCTTTGAGCCAGTTTAGTGAAATCCTCATTTTAAACCTTTAGAAATGTAATGCACCGGAAATTGTTTTAAAAATTCCACATCGGTTGCAAAAAGTTGACGCAAATCATTAAATCCAAATTGCAGCATCGCCATGCGGTCTATTCCAAATCCAAAAGCAAAGCCGGAATAAATTTCGCTGTCGTACTCGACGGTTTCAAAAACATTGGGGTGAATCATGCCGCAGCCACCAATTTCTAGCCAACCAGTGTTCTTGCAAAGTTTACATCCACCACCAGAACACGCTCGACATTCCATATCAAACTCGGCACTCGGTTCCGTAAACGGGAAAAAACTCGGGCGAAACCGGCATTTTGCTTTTGGGCCGTAAATAGCTTTTAAAAACGAATCTATGGTGCCTTTCATATGCGCCATGGTAACACCGCGGTCAACCACAAAACCCTCGATTTGGTGAAACATCGGTGTATGGGTGGCGTCAGAATCACACCGAAAAACTCTGCCTGGGGCAATAATTTTTAACGGCGGCCTTTCGTTTAACATACAGTGAATTTGAATGTTCGAGGTATGCGTTCTCAGCACGCGATCGGAATGGCCTGCAATATAAAACGTATCTTGCATGTCTCGAGCCGGGTGATCTTCTTGGACATTAAGCGCTGTGAAATTATAAAACTCAAAATCTATTTCCGGGCCGTCATAGACATCAAAACCTAAGCGTTGAAAAATTTGATAAAGTTCTGCAATCATTAGAGTCACAGGATGAAGCGAGCTTTGATTAACCGCCACCGGTCTTGAAACATCCACTTGATCTTTAGAAAGTTCTTTTTCAAGTTGAAATTTTTTAACATGACCTTTCATTTCTACCAAAAAATCATCGATGGTTTTTCGCAGTTGATTGATTTCCTTGCCAAGAACAGGGCGTTGATCTTGGCTGGCCGTTTTTATGCATTCCATAAGATCAGAAAGGTAGCTTTTTTTACCTAGATATTGAACGCGAAAAGCTTCCACCGTTTCTGGCACCGGATTTTTTTGAATATCAACCTGTGCCTCAATAAATAATTCATGAATTTTTTGAACCGCCGCGATTGTATACATTAAATTCCTGACATTAAAATAATTTCAAAATTGTTTGGCCACCCATGAAAATTCTAATGGGGCCATAAAAAGAAACCTTTGGGCCATCGACAACGATTCCTGCACCATCGGGCAGAGCAAATATCGGTCGTTTATTTTTCTTTGAATAATTTTTTAACGCAAGCGGGTACGGCGCTCTGTGCTGATAATGCGGAAATATTTCAAACCCTAAAATATTTAATCCTGTATTAATCTTTAATCCCACATCATTAGAGTCTCGATCAAATTCCGGAAAACCTGCGGTTGCGATTGATGGAGTTAATACAATGGCTCCAGCACTTAGGCCTGCAGTAACTCCATTTTTCACAGCTCTAGCACGCAATTTTTCCCCAAAGCCTGATTTTTTTAAGTGGTGCATCAAGTAGAATGTATTACCACCGCTCATGTAGACTATATCCTGCCGAAGCGCTATTTCGGCGTCGCGTGCAGTGAATGGCTTATCTACGTGAAAGACTTTGATATCTGTCATTCCAAAGTGCGAAAAAGTATCGCAGAAAAAATCTAACTCGTCATTGTGGGCATGATCGGAAGCTGGAATGTAGGTCACCGATGGTTTTTTTTTGCCAGTTAGTGTAACCAGCTTTTCATCTAATAAATCATTTTGAGCATCGTACCCCGAGTACAGCACAATTTTCATGTGTCTCTCGTCCGTTTTTTTAAACTACGTTGAATTTCGCGATGATCTTCGCGCTCTTTTAGCGAAGCTCTTTTATCGAAATCTTTTTTGCCTTTGGCGGTGCCAATTTCCAACTTCAGCCACCGCCCTTTAAAATAAAGCTTAAGCGGCAGCAAAGTTAAACCTTTCTGGGCCAACGCGCGGCTAATTCTGCCTATTTCGGATCTTTTTAACAACAGTCTTCGCGGCTGCTTTTCAGGGTGATTAGATATATTTCCAAAGCGATACGGCGCAATATGTGCTTCGCGCAGAAAAACATCAAAACCATCGACATCCACCCAGCCATCCGATAAGTTAACCCCACCAGCGCGTACCGACTTAACTTCGGTACCGGTCAGTGCAATTCCTGCTTCGTACCGGTCGATGATGAGGTAGTCGTGGGATGCTTTTTTATTATGCGCTATAACTTTAATGTCGGTCATGAACTACAAAGATTATAACTTTATCGAAGATTTTAAAAGTGTTAACGAACACGATTGGAGGGCCGTGGGTCCCGTGGTGCAGAAGGATCACGAGGGAGTCCGGGCTGATCTCTACTTGGCCTCACACTATAAATTCCTTTCGCGCCCTCAATGGCAGCGCAAAATCGCTGGCAATATGGTGCGGGTAAATGGCAAAGCTGTAAAATCTTCTTACCGTATTCAATTCGCTGACCGCATTGATCTCTACCGGCCGGAAAGTAGCGAACCGGTAGTCAATCGGGAAGTGCAAAAACTCTTTGAAGATGACCATGTCATGGCAATTTTTAAGCCTAGTGGGCTTCCCATGCACGAAAGTGGGCCGTTTCGCATTGTGACTTTTGAAAATGAAATCGCACAAAAATTCGGACCGGAATGGTCTGCGGTTCACCGAATCGACCGTGAAACCAGCGGCATCGTGTTGTGTTCTAATCGGTCGGATATTCGTGAAAAACTTTCCCGTCAATTTATGGAACGCAAGATTAAAAAGGAATACTTATTAATTTCACACGGAATTCCTGAAGAAAAAATGTTCGAAGTCGATCAGCCTATTGGAGATCCAATTGATTCGCAAATTCGGATTAAAAAATGGGTGTCAGAAAACGGACTTCCAGCGCAGACAATTTTTGAAACAATTGGGATTTCTTTTGACAAAAAAAAGGCTCTTATCCGAGCTTTTCCAAAAACTGGTCGTACCAATCAAATTCGAGTTCATGCAGCGTGGTCGGGTTTTCCTTTGGTAGGAGACAAACTTTATCATCCGGACGAGAGTATTTTTTTGCAGTACGCAGAACATGGAGATCACGAAGAATTGCACTTGGCAACGGGGTTTAAAAGGTGCTGTTTGCATGCCGCTAGAATTGGCTTTACGCATCCGCTGTCAAAAATTTGGACGGAAGTTGAATGTCCTTTACCAGAAGATATGGCAGACTTATGGCTAAATTATTTATATGGGATTAGGTAAGTGAAATTGGTTGATGTTCATATGCATCTTACTCATGAGCAATTTGCTGGAGACGAAGATTCCATTGTAAAACGGGCCTTTGAAGTTGGGGTTCGAGCGATTGTTGTAAATGGTCTGGAGCCTGCATCCAATCGGCGCATTTTAGAACTTTGTGCTGCGGATACGTATAAAATTTTAAAGCCTGCGGTTGGAATTTATCCGTTGGACGCTGTGAATGCACTACTACCGGCGGATTTTCCCCAACGTGTTTCAAGATTTGACGTTGACGAAGAAATCAAATTTATTCGGACCTTAGCCGAAGGTAAAAAAATCGTTGCGGTGGGCGAGTGCGGACTTGATGGTTACTATGTTGACGAACCTTATTTTGCGGAACAAGAACGAGTTTTTGATGAGCTTATCGTTTTAGCGATGGAATTTGATTTGCCGGTCATTATTCACAGTCGAAAAAGAGAAATTCGAGCGGCCGAAATGCTGGCTTTTAGAGGCGCAAAAAAGGTGGATTTTCACTGTTTTGGGGGGCGAACAAAACACGCGGTAAAATGGGCTGAAGAGCATGGTTGGCATTTTTCGATTCCAGCAAACTCACGAAAAAACGAAGCTTTTGCGAGTTTACTGCGTAATTTACCCGAAAGTTCAATATTAACTGAAACGGATGCACCCTATTTAGCGCCGGTACGCGGCGAGCGCAATGAAAGTGCAAACGTCTTGGGAACGATTGAACACTTAGCGGAATTAAGGGGCTGGGAAAGAGAAGAAGCAGCGGAAAAAATCTGGAAAAATTGTGAGGTTTTATTTGGTAAGGTGGATGTTTTAAGTAACTCTTAAAAAGCCCTTGCTGCGCACAACTAATACTGATAGATAAGTCATCCAGCTAACTTTTAGGAACATTTTCCATGATGAAATATTTTGTTGTCGCGTTTAACTTACTGTTTGGCTTCCATGCTAACTCTTTTGCTGGGTTGTCCGAGTCCTGCCCTCCTTTGTTTTTATATACCCCCTTTAATATTAGGAGTTTAAATCATAAGGTTGATCGCCTACAGCTCGAATTAAATAGACATGAGGTTATAGTAGCCTCTGCGCAGGCACAGTTAAAATTACCCGAACACTTGCGTAGAAATCCAGACTTGCGGAATAGGTTTATGAAATTTTTAAGTTTGGGTAGTATCTCAACCGGACGCTTACAAGATGAACTGTGGAAGTCGCAATTAAGAATTAATGACTTAATTGGAAGACTGAACGATTTTTCTGGTTTGGTCGACAATTTTAAAAACACAGTGAACAAACTTCAATTGTTAAGCAATGAATTTACAAACCAAACCCCAGATGAAGTCAGGGTCATGATACGCATTCTTGAAGACCGATTAACAACTATTATCTACCCATACATCCACAGTCTTTTTGACAACTCGCCCTATTACTATCGAATGAAAGTCGGAATTATGGATGCCAATACCGAAATTGATCGCATTAACTCTATTTTGACATTGACCAGTGATTTCATCCGAGATTCAAGGAAGTTTGGCTACAGCTTTCAATATCGACTTCTGGAATTAAAAAAAGAATCTGAAATTCTGGAAATAAAAAAAGAAAAGCGCGACAATAACCCGAGCAAAAGCTCCGAGGACGATATCACGTTCTTAATGTTTGCATTAATACACCTAGCAGCGCATCCCGAAACATCTCACAGCATACCTGAGTCAAATAACGTGACAATTCCAACCGATATAGACAGCGGCGCTATTGATGTAGGTGGCGGTGCAGACTTTGGAGGCGGAGACTTTTAGCGTTGATATTTTTTAAGCTGCTATGAGTTTTTATTATATTTGCAGAAAACTAAAAAACTTCCGCGCGCAGGCTTTTCCCATGAATTTCAAGGTACCTAACAAGTGCGCGATGCGCATTTGCGAAAGCACGATTAGAGTTTAGCTGGGCCTCGTAAGTTCGGTGTTGCTCTAAACTTAAATCATTCGCGCTCAAAACACCTTTTTGAAAGGCCTGCAGTGTGTAGTTATATAGGCCTTTAGACGTCTTATTGGCCTCTTCTGAAATTCTTATTGCTACGATACTGTCTGCCAGGTTTTTAGCAGTACTTCTAGTTTCAAATTTAAAACTTCTCTCAAGTTGTTCAAGATCGATTTCTAATTTTTGCTTTTCGTAGGCTAAGTCTCGATACTTTGTAATATCTTTACCATTATCGTAGACCGGTACAGTCAACACAAACGCCGCACTCCAATTTCGATCAATCTGGTCATTTGTTCGATCTTGAACCACAGCGTAATTGGTATTGAAATCTAACCGCGGAAAAAATTCCGTTTTCTGCTTGCTCAATTTTTCACTTATCGACGCAATTTGAGATTCCAAAATCATCTTTTCCAGGCGATCCGGAGTGTTATTTGAGGTGATTTTAATTTGAGAAAGTCTCATTTCTGACAGTGGCCAATCTGTTTTTACGGCTATTTCGCTTGCCATTAAAGCCTGCAAAGTGGCCCGCGCAGGGTTAAGTTTTAAAATCGTCGACTGCAGCCTTATTTCTTCGGCAAGCTTATCGACTTCGAGCTTTTGAATATCTTGGGCCGGCCTTAAACCTTTGTCAAACTGCTTTTTCGCGAGTTCTATCGACACGTTACGCAACTCAACGACGTTTTTAATGGTCGCAAACTCGCGCTCTAGTTCAATCACCTCAAGCAGAGCCAAAGCTCCTTTAAGTTCCGAATCGAGATTTGCTTTTGTTAATTTCCACTGTGTGATAACTGCCTGAATTTTTGTGTCTCGAAATTGCGCACTATCCGCACCAAATTTGTATAGATTTAATTGTGAAGTAACACCGGCCTGCTGCTTATTAACGTAACCATTTGTGGTATCGAAATTCCGGCTTAATGACCCACTTGCACCCACGCTAGGGAAAAACCTATGCTTTGCTTCCGACAGGTGTTGATCTTGAATCTTTAAGTCAATCTCGGCTTTTTTGCGTTCGGCATTTTTCTCTAAAATTATTTGCAGCGCTTCGGAAAAGTTTAAATCCGCAAATACGGAAGGCACTATGAGAATGTAGATGCACAAAAACTTAAACATACTGTTGATGTCTTTCTACGTAATTTAAATAACTAACGTAAAGCGTCGGTACCACAAATAACGTCAGCACCATCGAAACCCAAAGGCCGCCACTCACTGCGACCCCCAGAGGCTGAAGAATACGTCCACCTTCGCCAAATCCCAAAGCAATGGGCAGCATACCTAGCACAGTTGTCAGCGAAGTAATCAAAATCGGACGGAGTCTTTTTTGTGCGGCCTCCAGAGCAGCTTCCAAAGGTTTTTTCCCGGAATCCCAAAGCCGTCTAATAAAATCCACTAGAATAATAGGCATGGGTCTAATGGCCGGACAGTTTGAATGTGGGACAACGTAAGAAAATAATCTTTGCGGAAAAGAGAATCGGCACTTAAAATCTTATATATTCAAC
>JAYVPO010000216.1:0-3076 GCA_043757325.1 bacterium | reverse complement strand
TCGCGGACAAACTCCGGTATTTTTTGCCAAGAAAACTTTCAAATCTGAACACAACTTGTCGGCAAGAAGCACAACTTATTTTGTGACGGGCCCTTAAGGTTGGAAGAATTGCCAGCGTATTCTTCTTTAATTCGTCTAAAGCAGCCTTTGATTGTCTTCGGCTTATGAAGCAGCACATCATCCGCCATAAATATTTCCTCGCAATTTGATGTCTTCAAGAATACCTTTGCGCTCTTCATTAAGAAAAGCATATTTCGAATACGCTGTGACTTCAAAAAAGTCGCACAAAGTTGCATTCTGAGTATAAATACGCAAAGACGTTGATATAACTTGCGCTGCCGTAACCGTATTGCAATCCCGCAAATCTACCATGTCAATATCTTTTTTACAAAGCCCAGAGAGCAAAGATATCAACTCAAAAGCCTTTTCCGCCGACAATCGATTTGGCGATAAAAGTGCAATGTCCACATCACTGTTAAGATGTGTTTCATTAGTATTTTGTGATCCAAACAGATAAATACCTATCACATCCGGAAAGACCGAAATGGACAATGCAATAATCTGGTCAACAATAATTTGTTCTAACATAACCTTTTAAATCTTAGTCCATAATGAGAAAATTTGGACTGAATAATTTGAGAATGCTAAAAAGAAACAACGAATGCCCGCAATGCAACAACAAAAAAAACCAACCTCAACCCAAATAGGTTTCTACAATCACTGCCCACGAAGACAATAGGAGACTTTCTATATGCATTTTTTTAGTACCTGCATTGCAATTTTAATAGCTGTCCTTCCTTTCGTAGCGACTTATGATTTTTCCGATGCTTTTACATTTCCAAAATGGGTATCTATTTATGTATTTACATCACTCGCAGGCTTAGTCTTCATCCTTTTTTCTAAAAAATTAATTTTACCTAAATTTTCAGTTTTGACAATTATGGCAGTTTCAACGCTTGTTATACTAACAACTATAAATTTGCTAAACAATTCATCAAACATTTTTCAAGAGGCTGTTCTTGACCGACTTAGTGCTGTTTTGCTTATTTATATTTTTTATGTGGCTTTTAAAAACATCCCCGATCTTTTGCGGCATATTAATCTTTGCTTAGTTTTATCGTGCCTTGGCGTTTCAGTCATTGGACTTGCTTCGATGGTGTGCCATATGGACCTTGTGCGCTGGTCTCTTTTACCCATGCGCCACACGGTATTTTTTGGCAACGTTAACATGGCAAGTGAATATTTGGTTTGCGTACTGCCATTTGTATTTTTCAGCCCGTATCAACATCATAAATTTTTAAGGGTACTAAGATTCATAAGTATCGCTACCGCGATCGAGCTGTTGTTGGCATATCAATGCCGCTCTGCACTATTGGCAGCAACAGTTGTTTCAACCGTACTTTTAATTTCACTATCAAAAAAACAAGCGGCAAAGTTTCTGGTCCTACAAGCACTTGCCGTAGCAACCCTGCATTTTTCGATGCCACAGATTGACCGTTATCTACGTATTAATTTAAGCCTAGCTGGTGAAACAGCGGCCGAGGTCGATGCGAAAGAGACGGCTGCTAAGGAAAATAACACCCAGCAGAAATTTTTGAGTTTTCAAGAGCGATTGTACTTATGGGAAGCCGCAGTGCGTTTAATCGCAAAAGAACCTTTTGGGGTAGGAATTGGGCAATTTATATTTTCTTCTATTCCAGAAATGGCAAAAATCCGCAAAACTCAGAATGAGCTTTTACTATCTAAATCACCGCACAATGAGTACCTTCGCATTTTGGCAGAAGACGGAATCTTATTCTTTTTGGTAGCCGGTTTTTTACTTTTTTATCTTTGGCGAAAGTTTTTCTTTTCACAACCACTGCAGTCTTCTTCGCAAGATAAAAATCTCGTTGCAAGTTGGTTTAGTTTCTTATTTATTCAAATGCTTTTTCAGTTCCCTTTAGAAAACGCCATCCCGCTTTTGTTTTTTACACTGATGATGGGATTTATCTTGGCTAAAATTTCTGATTCGCTCATCGTAGATTCAAACTTTAAAATTTATTTTCTATTGGTCTTTACGATTATGGTCACAGTTCAAATTTTGTTAACTTATCGCGTGTCCTATGCCAATTTTTTGATGACTTTTAACCCGACAACGCACCGCGAACCGAAGCAGTCGGACTACGCCGAAGCTTGCACGCTTAATCCTGCGTTATGGAGTGCCTGCTTAATGTCTGGCACTGCTGAATATGAAAACCACAAAATGGATTCCGCTCAGGACATCTTTAGTGAAGAACTTGCTAAAAGACCACTTAACTTCTTGGCACTAAAAGGACTTATTTATACTCATATTGCAAAAAAAGAAATCGACAAAGCCTGTGTGTATGCAGGGTATTTTGACCGCATATTTAGAAACAAAAGTAGTTTAAACAAATTTATCGACACACGATGCGTAGCACATTCTGAGTCGGGTGAAAAAATCACAGATTGGGAGTCAAAAATCATCCAGTCTTATTAGATATAAATATTTTTCTACAATTTAGAATTCAACTCCCTGTAAAAGGGGGGAAATATTTCTCTAGGTCGTTTGTAAAAAATTTGAGACGTGCTCCACGACCTGGACAGCGAACCAGATTTGTATTCTTTAAAAAAAATTGACTTCTAAATTTTTAAAATTTACTCTTAACCTAGCATCAATTTAACAACAGAGTTTTTTCGTTTATGAAAACCGCATTCCAAATATTCTTTATGCTTTTTGCTTTGAGTGCTTTGCCGACCTGCAAAAACCGAAACTCACCGGCAAATCTGGCCGCGACCGAAGATAAAAACCAATACAAAGAACGCTATCAGTGGGTTGAAAAGATTCTTTATTCATTGCGAGGAAAAATGACCGTTTCAGACAATGATGACCCTCTTAGTTTGATGACGTTAAAAGATGATGTCCTGGTCGATCAGTTAATAAACGCTGAAGAATTTCGTTTTTTTGCACTGGATTTTTGGCATGGGTCCAATGGCCGGACACAAAATTATTTTTGACAAAACATCAAAATTCTTCCGCATTCCTTCTGCCCCTAATGTTCGATGAACGATATTTGGG
>JAYVPO010000215.1:0-3083 GCA_043757325.1 bacterium | reverse complement strand
CCAAGCAGATTTAAAGCGGACGACAGTATATTCGGTTATAGAGTCTCTACGACAAAAAGGGCTGATGAATATAGTTGTCGACGGCCTAAAGAAAAAATATTCTTCAGAGGATCCAGAACGTCTTGAAATACTTTTAGAGGAAAGAAAGAGAAAATTGAAGGATCTTATGCCTGGGCTATCTTCATTATTTAACATGAAAGGATCTTCTGGTGTAATGAAATATTTTGAAGGACTCAACTCTATTAAGCAGGTTTACGAAGCAATGATAAAAGATATGCGCCCCAAGGATGACTATATGGTTATAGCAAACCAAGACAAATGGCTATCTTTAGACGAAGAATATTTTAGAGACTTCACTGGTAGACGAGCGAAGATGGATATAAATATAAGAATGGTCTTTACCGAAGGAGAAAAGGCAAGGGAGTGGAAGAAATATGAAAGAAATTATAATTGTAAGGTAAAAATATTGCCCAAGGATGTTGCCTTTTCAGTAGATATTGTAATTACTCCACAAAAGATCGTTATACAACCCTTAAGTGCACCGATTATGGCAATAGTTATCGAAAATGAAAATATTGTAAAGATGCAACAGGAAATCTTCGAGATGCTTTGGAAAAGTATTAAGTAAGTATAAATTCAATTAACTAGTTCCCCGTCCAGTCACCCTGCATAAAAAATAACCATATTTCTATGGTCATTTTCCTTTGCGCGGGCTAGTGGAGGAAGTGAGAACTGCGATTATGCAAAACAAAGGGTATATTTACATTCCAAAGTTGGGTTAAATTTAAGATTCTTTAACTTGAGTTCGAAGCCCCCCAGAAAGGAATCCATGTAAAGTTGTACCTGAAATAAGCACTGTAGGAAGTTGAAGAAAAAATATGTTTATAAGAAACAAATCTAACGGAAAATATATGTAAAAAAATAAAGTAGAGAAACTTAAAGTATATAAAACTGAATAGAGGTTTATTTGAAATCTAGAATACTTTTTAGCCCAAATAGTATTAAAAACTCTCATGCCAAAACATCTAAAGTTAATATTCTCATGAGTGTCCAAAACCTGGAGAATATAGAAAATTAAAATTGTAATTAGTTTCCATTTAAAACTTAATCCAAATAAAAAATAAAAAGGTAGTGAAAAAATTAAAACGAACAGGGCGTTAATGACGGAAGGAATTAATTTTTCAATAGCTGATGTATTTCTCATTCAGAAATGATACCACAGTTCCACACCCCATCACTCCACAGAAAAAGACCCATATAAAATGGGTCTTTTTTATTTGCGCGGTCGATGGGACTCGAACCCACGACCTCTCCCGTGACAGGGGAGCGTTCTAACCAGCTGAACTACGACCGCATGAATGTCATTATACATAAAAGTGAGCAAGAGAAAAGGCCGGTCCACGCTTGCGCGCAAACCGGCCCTTGTTTCCCATGAAGTTTGCTTACCCCGGAGTAACCGTCGTCGTGACGCCGTAGTATTGCTTCGGCAACACCTTTTGCTTGAAGATGTCCCCTGGGTAGATCGGAATGATCTCGTAAGTCCCGGGATAGAGAGTAAAAGTTGCTGAACCGTTGCCGGCAGCCACAACTTCCATCTCGCTAGTGATCACCCCGCCTTGTGACTGAATGATCACGAACTTCGTTGGCCGGAGAACCGGAGCGCCGTAGATGTCCGAAGACGTGGCACTCGCGATGACCGTGAACTGATGTGCGAAGTCGAGCCGGGCATGGAGGAGCGAAACTCCGCTGGTGCCCTGGCTGTTGTAAAACGCGTTCAGACTGATCACCGGACTCGGGGTATTGTTCATCGAGTCGTCGTGGAACGACATGTTCTCAATCCCGACGTTGGTGAAGCCAGAGACGTTCGACGGAACAATCATCTTCCCTTTGTTGGGAACCGAATACGCGACTTGGGCGTAGTTTCCATCGGCGGTGCGATAAGTCACCATCAGTTCTGTTCCCCAGCCGGCCAGTGCCGTTTGGAAATACAGTCCGTTGCCGTTATGGACTTCGACATTCCGCCAGTCGATCGGGTTACCGTTCGCATCGCGCAGAATCAGCGTCGCCCACTCGGCACCAAGAAACGGGATAGTGATCCAGTCCGCAAGGTGAAGATTGACGTTTTCGATGGGAAGTTTCCACGCCGAGCCGGACTTCAGAAGCTGCCCGTTACGGTAGCCCCAGAAGAGATCACCCCACTGACTGTCCTTGATCTGGACGTAGGTGGAGATCTGGTCGCCCGTATTGGCCACGTCGAACGAGGCCGGTGCGGATGCGAGCTTTGAGACCAGCTTCCCGAGGTCTGCCCCCGTGTAGTAGAAGTAGCTCGCATCGCCAACTTTGGACAACATCGTGTTCGAACTGTGACTCATGGTCCCCAATGAGGTTTGCATCACTGCGAATGCCGTGAGCGTTTCTTTGGAGCCGATCGGCAATGACGCCGGCACCGTCTGCGCGGACGCGGACGGTGTGATGATCGCGATAAGCGCGAGGATGATGATCTGGATGCGGTTTTTCATGTGTGGTTTGGTTTTGGGTTTGTCTGTTTGTTCTGCGGGTTATTTTTCCTCGACGTTGGAGATGACGATGTTCGTCGTTCCAGTTACGTGGGAAACTTGTTCAGTGGGCGCCTCGGTTTTTTCAACTTCGGCTGTTTTCTGTTCAAGTTCGGATTTGGTGGTGGGTTGCCCAAGGAATGCGCCGATTGTCACCGCGAGGGCAACAAGGGCGAGACCGAGAGTAATTTTTGCTTTTTTCATGGGTTATTTTGTTTTGAGGTGCATTTTTGTTGAAAATCCCAAGCCGAAGCTCGAGGCAACAAAAAATAAGGCGTTCAGCCTTACTCAATGATTATAACATATTTAATATCCAACTGTCAATACCGAAAACCCCTTATTTTAAGGCGTTTTCTACGATATCTCTGATATCCCCGTAACACCTCTCCAGATCATCATTCATCAACCTGTAGCTGAACTTATTCTTATTCATCATCTCAACCCTCATCGTCTCAAGTCTTATCTTTATCTCCTCCTCTGTACTCTCACCCCTTTTCTTCATCCTTCTAACGACCTCCTCTTCACTTG
>JAYVPO010000214.1:0-3088 GCA_043757325.1 bacterium | reverse complement strand
TATTAGAACCGTTGATCGGCTGGCGAGGAATCTTTCTCGCGGTCGGGATCTTAAGCAGTGCAATATTGGTTCTTCTTTTTCCCTACGGAGCGATGCTTGGAGAAGCCCCTAAGCTCCTCAGGAAGGTGTCCGGGATCTTTTAGCCGCCTACAGAACATTTCTCCTTCCTGGTCGCGGTCGTCGAACGTATTCCTACGTTTTTTTCAACGCTATCTTCCACTCGGGAATCTATACATGGCTCGGTTTGTTTTTTTCAAAGCGCTACGGCCTATCCGGAAACTATCAAAATTGGTTGGATCGAATATGACACCGCCAGCTCCATCAAAGAGCTTGATCCGGTTTCGTGGGATATAGCTTATGGCGAATGGATTGACGCCCAAGTAGATGATGGAAATCTGATCTCGTTCGACAACGGATCGACCTACTATTGGGTTAGCGATGCGGAGCATTTTATCGCAGAACACTCTCCCAATGCCAAATCAGTTGGCACTTAGATAGCGAGTTTACCCTGCGCCGGGTCCGATTCCGGCCCAGGGCATCTCGGAACCCGGCTAGTGATTCAGCTTTCCTTCAAGCAATGCGCCAAAAAAATCGTCCCGAGTTGCGCCACGCCGCTCCTTCGAGAATTGCTGAAACAGCAGCTCCAGACGATCTTTGTTGGACAGCATTTTGTCGCAAATTGCAGCGATATGCTGTTCGGTCAGAAGATCCAGACTGAACCCAATGAGGTCGTCGGCTTTGACCTTTCGGCCCGGACGACTCTTGTTTGCCTGGCGCAGCAACTGCTCCAATTTCGTTCTGGATTTGTGGCTAATTCTGATTGCTACTGATGACGATTTCGTTGCACATTGTTGCTTCGATTTCGTGTCGCCACTGGATACGCTTTGTTCTTTGACTTGTGACATGATTCTGCTCCTTTAGAAATTCGAGTTAAAAACGATCGCGAATTTCTCGACTGATTTCGTTGGTGGAGAGCAGAAGCTGCTTTTTTGAGACTTCCAAATAGAGGTGGGCCAAAGTGGGCCAAATTTCATACACACGGATACTTATCAATACCAGTCATTAGCAAATCTGCACGGTGAAATTGTGTTGTAAATACCTGATAGTACTACCTGATACTTCTCTGTACTAATCCATCTTGTACCTCCTGTGCCATGGGCGGCATGGGCGGGATGATGTAAATTTCTCCTTTGGGTTTCGAGAGGTTACGCCTCTCGAAAATCCAACTGAGACGATTTACTAAGACGAAGTCGGATTTTGTTTCCAAATTATTGTAAAAAAAATCCCCAGAAACGCAAAACTGCTGACCTGGGGATTTTTCTTTTACTGCCTCGCAACTTTTACGAGTGATCAAGCCACAACTCAGCCAGCGCACAAAAATTGCATCCATCAAAACGGAGTCCACATGACTCAGTCGCAATCGATTTGCTTACAGATTTTACTCAAAGTTAAACCGCGCGGTGAGAAATTTAATCGAGACAGTCTTATGGCTGATTTTTTTAAACTACGTTCTTACGTAAAAAACCCATGGCGTCTTAGTCCAGAGGGTGTATTCAAACTAAATTAGCAAAGTCGAATATCTCGAGCATAATTAATGAAAGGTTCTGATTATGAAGCAAAAATCGGTGTTGATCATTGATCCGGCGGTAAATGAACCAGCGGTTTCGTGTATCAATCGATTAATTGAAATGTATCCGCATATTCGATTTTCGTTTCATCTTCCTGCCATAGTAGGCCTGAAGACTATTTCTTCCGAAGAGCATTTTGACGCCATTATTATACTAGGCAGCGCTGCCTTTGTGTCTGAACAAAGCGGATGGAAGTCCAAAACTTTCGAATTTATTAAAAATTCACTAGAAAACAAAACTCCAGTTCTTGGCATTTGCTTTGGTTTGCAACTAGTGGTGCAGGGCTTTGGCGGATTGGTGGACTTTGTCTCTTTGGATCAGCACAAACAGTTAGGATTACGGACGGTAACATTTGGCGAACATTTCGAAGGTATTAAAATCGGCGAAGAATTTAATTTTGCGGTCAATCATCGTCAAGAGATTAAAGTTTTACCAAATTGCTTTCAAATTGTTGCTTCAAGCAAAACGGTTGCTACCGAAGTCGTCCAACATCGCACGTTACCATTTTTCGGAATTCAAGCCCACCCAGAAGCCTCTGTGTTTTTTATGTCTGAATACATCGGCGGAATGTCGCCTGATCAGATGGCTACTGCACAGCAAAGTGGTAATCGATTTATAAATGAATTTTTTAAATTTGCAAATGTAGAGGTGACACAGTGACTGAACGAAAAAAAATTCTTGTAACGGGTGCACCGGGTGGCATTGGCACAAAGCTTTGCGAGCACCTCGCTGCAAAAGGCTATGATTTAATTTTAGCAGCCCGTGATTTAGCGAAATTAAATGCGCAATCGGTTTATTTAAAATCACTGCATTCGGGACAGGAATTTTCTGCCCTTCAGCTTGATTTTTCTAAACCCGAGCTTATGGGTTTATTTTTTCAATCGATTAAAAATGTAACGATCAACGGATTAGTTCTCATGCCACCGCAACCGAAGTTCTCATCGGAGCATTTTTTACCTCTCGACCAGTGGGAGGTACTTCTACAGCAATGTTTCCTAGGACCACTTGAGGCGGTAAAACATGCTACCGAACTTTTCCCAAAGTTCGGCCGCAGCAAAATCGTTCTTATTTCGGGAATTTCTTCGGCGCAGGTCTTGTCACACTACGCAGCAAGCAATGTTATAAGACTCATGTGGGTTGCGCAGGCTAAAACCCTGGCATTTGCCCTTGGGCCTCGAGGAATCCATTTTAATACGTTGTCATTGGGTGGAGTGAGGACCGCGAAGTATCAGCAACACTTGCTTGAGAAAGCTGAATTGAGGGGTGTGAGCTTTGATGATCAGATGAGTGCAGAGGTTTCCAATGTTCCTTTGCGCAAATATGCGAGTCCAGAAGAAGTTTCGGTTGCGGTTGAAGGGCTGTTGTCGGACTTTAGCGATCATATGACCGGGCTAAATATTTTATGTGACGGCGGTTTTACAAGAGCTTATTAAAATGAAGTCACAAAAACAAAATATTCC
>JAYVPO010000213.1:0-11632 GCA_043757325.1 bacterium | reverse complement strand
CAAAAGCGTAATCACCACAATCTCTAACATGCAGCAAAAGGTTGCGCAAGATCAAGAAAATGTTTTGATTGCACAAACTGTTACACAGATACCTTTTTTATTTGTCGCAGGTGCAGCAGGAGGAAAAGTAGCTGCAGTTGCGCTAGATAAATTAGGGTTTGTTGTAAGAAATATCGCACCCTCATTGCAACAGGTTATGGCTAAAGCTTGGGTAACTCGAAAAATATCGTCCGCCATTCACGGGGCGAGTTCAACACTACTTAATGCCGCCACATTTCCGTTTTTTCACAAGTCTTTTAACTTTGCCACAATGTCTGTAATCCGAGATTCCGAATTTCAGAATGAAGTTTCTAATGAATTCTATGACGACTCAAAGGGAATACAGGGTAACCTCTGGGAAGAGGTCGCGACGGGTTTTATGCTATTCGGAGCGCAGCCTGTTTTTGCAAAATTTACGGATGTTTTGGCTGGAAAAATATTGGGGATAAAACAAGGTCAGATGTATCTTGTGAAAGGACGAGTTGAAAGTTCATCTGGTGCGGGCCGCATTTTGAATGATTTATTTAGTAAGCCAGAAGTAGGATATTTAAAACGCAGTTTATTTATTGGTACTACGGGCGCAACAGATACAGCATTTTTTTCTGTGTTCCCTAAAATATCTGACGAGGCCTATAAATTGGTCTTGTCTAACCTCGGCATTAAAACTGAAAAATTACCAACCGACGAAAACGGAAGTCGGGATCCTAATGGGATTCTACACTCTGCTTTGACTGCTTTCGCGTTTCGAATGCATGGAAATTACGGCGGTCACTTTTCTAACAACGCAGAAAAAATGAAATCGCGGACTGAGTTGGAGGCTCAGGGATTCTTGCGATCAATGGGTGACCTAGTAAAACTAAAAAAACTTAAGCAGACAATTAAGGACGAGATAGTAGCCGGTTTGACGGTCGATAACGATGGAAAACCTGTAATAAACCCCGACTCATCCCGTACCATTACTGAAGTCGAGATAAAAGAAAAAGTTGAAGCCAGACTGAATGAATTGACAGGACTATAAAGGCAAACAAATGAATTACTTCACAATTTTTTCTATTTTTTTCCTCATGGCAGTAAGTTGCAAAAGTCGGCACTCTGCCGCTCTAAAAGCCGAAACAGCAGTTTCAGAAGTCGATCCTAGCCTTGAATCAATTTTGACCCAGGAATTTTACAAAGTTTCCGATTCGATCAGTGAATTGATATCAAATCAATCTGATGAACCTAATAACACCTCGTCCCAAACCGAAACCGAATTGAATCTAGGAGATATTCCTAAACCTGAATCCGACCAATTAAAAAAAATGTTTAGTCGCTCAGCAGAGAATGCAGAGATTGCTTGCAAGGACGTAAGATCCGATTTTAAATCTCATCCCTGTTTTACAAGTCTGTTCGACGAAGTAGAGATTTTGAAGAATTGCATGGTCAAAGAAATTAACCATTGCAAAGATCTGCATGCAAATAACTCCGATAGTATAACTAAGTGTCAGTGCCCTAATTTTCTATTTTTTAAAAATGCAATCGCTCGAATTCCTGCGATTTTGAACAAAGAATTCCCTTTGCATTCAATGTCTTGCTATAACCAGATGACTTACACAGCCGAGGATATTAAAATTGGGGATTTTATTAATCCTCGAACTTACACTTCAACTCAGTCGGCGCATGCAACTTTCCGCGGGTCCAAACTTGAGATACAAGAGTCGGTTAAAGAAGATTTATGCAAGATAATCCAGAAAACTTCTGCAATTTTGACCGATAAAGAATTAACCAAATTAAGTATCGATCACAGTACTGCTTTTCCACTTTCTCAAAATACCAACTTGGCTCGAGACTTAGAGGTGAGTGGCTGGAGATTTGCGAATCCAGATCCTGCAAATATTGTAGATCCTCGACCCGCAGCAGTGAAAAAATCCAAAAGTCTTGATATTCACTCTTACTATCGTTTCAAAGACTGGGACCAGCTCGATAAAAGCACGTTTTTTTCGAGATTGGAGGCCTCTTATTCGAGAAAAGTAGAAATAGAAAAGGGAATAGTCGGGCAAGTTGTTTACTACTCTAGCGATAAAAATTCGTGCAGTTGCCTACCCGAAATGACTTATCCTGAAGGAGTAAGCATTCAGGAAGCAATTGGCGCTCTTGATAAGTTTAAATTGCCAGCTCCATTAAAAAGATCTGACTCTCTTTATTCGGCGCGAATAGAGAGCAATTTTGGCTGGTATCCCTCACTAGAGGTTGTACCAGGCACCGAAGGTACCGGAAAAAAAGTACAGTTTATTAAATATAAAACTCTTCAAGATGCAAAAGATGCTTGTGCCAGTTTTGCTGGTGAGACAGACGTGTGGGGCCTAATACCAATATTTAAAAATTTTAAGACGAAACAAAATTTTGCAAATGGTAAAGCCCGATTAGCAACACCGAGAGAAATATTACGTATCGGAACGATTTTTAAAGACTTTCAAGAAGACTTAAAATCAGTAAATCAAATTTATCAACCTTTAGTTAATTCGGACGGCTCCCAAGATATTGTATTTAGTGACGACACAAATGGATGTGCAGCTTTTGGTTTAGGCACCCAACGTAAAGTTGATGGAGGGGCGTGCCTTGTTCAAATGCCGCTAAATAAAATATCTTACTGGCCAAATCTAGTCACTTCGCGCAACTATGGTGCAATTTGCGTCGTAAATTAATTTGACGCGAACAAAAACAATTTTTTCCAAAGCTTGAAAACACCTCGTAGTTATTGATATACTTTCAGTAGGAATCCAAAATACTAGGAGTATATTTTGAAAATTTTCGGTTTAGCCATATCAAGCATAGTTATTACATGCGCTTTTTCTTGTCAGGCAAAGAGAAAAAACAACGGCAATCTTGCTGGCGGTGGTGGCGGCGGATCTTCGGCTCAGTGTGATGAAATCAGAAAGACTTATGAAAAAACGCTAAAAGAATATCTGGAAGCGCTGGGAATCGAAAAATTAGAATCTATCGATGACATTGGTAAATTTCTGGCACAATTGGATACAATTAAGGACGAAGCTAAGAAGGCGCGTATTGGCGAACTTCTTTCAGATTTAATCAATAGCATTTCGCAAACCGCCAAGATCGCAGAATCCGAAGGTGATGTGAGTTTGAGACTTGCTGGCGCTACGACCAATAGAGCACTGAATTCTACTACAAGCGAAGCTTGCCGGGGCGATTGTAAACCTGCTCCTAGCTTTAACGATGTTAATTCAGATGTACTTGAACCTAATTCACTGACTGTTAAGGGTGGCGACGAAAAGGCCGCTCTTGAAACCGTAAATGCCAATAACGCATCGGCAAAGGAGTTAAAAGGTTTACAAACATTGGCGCGTCACTATTTTGGTGGTGTTGAAGCAGGGATTGTCGATCTCTCTAGACTTAAATCCTCGGGAAGCAAGAACTTGCTTTTAGCACTTACAATGGAAGGAGTCGGACGACCTACTATCATTTCTGAGTTGAAATCTAAAGAGTATACAAAAGCTTATGGTGCGGCTTTTTCTGCAATAGCATCCGCTATAGCTGATAACCCAAGCGCAAAAGATGCGCCGTCACTTGCCAGTATTTTTGGCAGCGGTGATTCTGCGCAATACGCAAGAGCAACTATGGCCGCAGCAGCAGTTGAGGCAACAAATTTTGCAAGTGCAGAAATTGACTTCGGGAAGTTTGGAATTACTAAAATTACCGAAGGCGAACGAGCAGAAGCAATTGCATCTGTGCTAGGGCAGCGTTCGGCAGCATTGTCAGAGAATGAAACTAAGGCATTAGAATCTGCAACCCAAACAATCAAGAGTAGCAACTACACTGCAGCCAATGCTGAACTCAATATGCAAAGCGTTCTAGCCGCAGCCGGTGAAATTCGTACACAGGCCTCGAACAACGATAAGTCAGCGGCATTGGTGGAAATAACTCGAAATCAGGCCTCAATTATCAAGGAAGTTGGTAAATTTCGCGGCCTAACAACTGAAGAGTTAATTAGAGTGCGAGAAGCAGAAGGCAAATCGAGAAGATAATCATTATTTGATACAAAATATCGAGTTTTACGCTTCGTTTGTGCGTGTCCGAAAATCTTTGGACACGCACAAATTGTATTAGGACGCAGAATACGGCTCTTATGCGGGTGAGCTCCGCAAACTTAATCTACAATAAGTTATCGCAAAGTAAGTTTCATAAATCAGTGGCGCTAATCGAAGTAAAGCTTGTTAAATTTCTACATTTCCAAATCACTCAATTCTACATTGGCAATTGCAACTGCTTTTTTTGGGTGTAACGATTAACGCGAGCTACTAGAAATCGTACTTCTAAAATGCCTGAATTGTTTTTTTATTCCAAACCTTCCACGAGGCGTCTTTTAAAAAGCGGAAAGACGTTGCTAGACTTAATTCTAGGGTCAGAATTGAATTTGAAATCGCCTAAAACTCCAACCGCTAAATCCGCTATGATAGCGCCTGAAATATTTCCTTCTTGTCGGGATAAAAATAATGGTGTTGCAAGCAAAACGTGGCGGAATTCACCTTGCACATACTTAGGACTTCCGCGCTCAACTCGGCCCGCCATATCCGAAGATGAATAGACAACCGAACATGGCACTGCAGGTCCGTTGAAAAGATCCAAATTGTCCGCACCGAATGAACATTGTTGATTCAATGCGTCTGCTGGATTTGGAAAAATCCAATGCCCTGCTCCAGCATTCGCAAAATTTCGTCTGGCTGTCTGGATATCTGCATCTGTTTTTGGGGTTGCTCCAGTTGGAGTCAAACGGTTCCAGTCAATTGCTGTGTAGGCAATTAATTTGTTGTCGCTCTTACGACGCATGACATAACTTGAGTACCCAGAATCGACGGTGAATCGATTGACGTTTTTCATATCATTAAAAACCAAATCGGTTACCAAAGCTCCCCGGCCATATTTTAAACCCGAAAGTATCGCTCTACCACTTGCTAATTGAAGCATCCCGGCATCAGATCCATCGCTAACAATTAGGCTGTCCTTAATAAAAATCGTACCTCCAACGTAGATGCGGCAATCTTTTCCCGCTGTTTTAAATTCTGCACCATCCAATACCAAACTCGAGGTAATTAAAATATCTCCATTACAAGAAAGTGCTGTGCCTACGGTGTTTTTTACAAATGGGGCGCTGTCACCTTGCACAAAACTTAAACCAGAAATAGCACTTGTTGAATCCATCGCAAAAACCTGTTGACCTTGTGATTCGATGACAACTTTTTTGGTGCTTAAATTACCTAGGTTTGCTATCTCTGCTTCGGTCGGCGGTGTTACTTTTAAATTTGCTTTTTCGATAATGTCATTGACTCCAGGCTTAGTTTTGTCCCGGTTGGCACCAGTTGTAGGAAACGGAACAGCAAGTTGGCTGCCCGCCTCGCTCCAAAAAGGCATTGTTAGCCCAAGTTTTATCGGTAATGGATTAGGCAATGCCGGAGTCAGTTTTTGGTATTCGGCAAGGTAATTTCCGGTAATTGGGGCAGCAGGAACAATCAAATTCCCGTCAATATTCGAGCTGTTGTAGCTAATCGGTCTGAATGAATCGGAAAGAGTAAAGTCAGTTCTTGGGGTTATTGGATTTGTGTCGATATTAAAATCGGTCACTACATCACCCACTACACTTGCATGACATAGAATACAACTTGGTCTCTTTAATGCCAGTGCCGGTGCGCTAAATCGAAATTCTGGCGGCTGAACGCTGGGCTTAACCTCAGCAGTTGAGGCAGCAGTAGGTGCAGGAGTAACTACGGCGGCAGCTGGTGGTTGAGAACTAGAGCCGGAGAATTTATGCTTGTCGCATGAAAAAACTAAAATAATTGATGCGGTCAAAATAATATATTTCATAACAATCCTCTTTTGTCCTTCTGTATCGGATTTTCGTTTATGAAACTTTAGTAAAAAGAAAATTAAAATAACGCGACAGAACTAAGAATTCACCTTGTAAGCAACAAGGAGACTTCCGTAACCTAAGTTTACCCCTGGACACCAGAGCCAGAGAATTTTAGTGACGGGATCATAAGCCGCGCCGGCGATGCCTCCCGTAGGAGAATTTCCTGCAGTACCAAAAAGTAATCCCTGATTTTTTAAATCCGCAGTAAGCAGTTTGCTTCCTGACGGCTGAACATTCCATGGCTTCTTTTTGCCTTGAATGACTTGCCCAAAATCTTTCGGGTCAAAAATCTGCAGTTCTGCCTCACGGGTTTCGGAATGCAAAGTCGACATTTGATAATAAGCCTTGCCCGCAGCTGCCGTGAGTATTGCAATGAAACCTTGCTTTTTTGCGCCAACAATCCAGTTGCCTGTATTGTAAAAACTATCTCCCCAGACCATACGGACTTTCCCATCCGGTGCTGCGTTCAACCATTGTGAACCCTTGTGAGGTTGGTCCGTCGGCGGTCCCGTATCAAGCCAGCCCAAAGGATCTTCATAGTAATTTATAACATTGGCATTGCGAATGCCGCGGTCAAAAGTTATCGGTGACCCTGGATTAATGTACCAATCCAAGCTTGCGGTTCCCGAGCGGTGGTCGGCAATTATTTTAAAATCAGACCCAGGGATTAGAATTGTATCAACTGGGTAAGTTGTAACGTCTGGAATGGCAATAGCCATAAAACCTAGGGATGGAATAAGGCCTTGAGCCATCCGGCTTGTGTATCCGCCCCACCCTACTAAATAGGGCTGTGTGATACCAAATTCCGTTCGGAAACTTTGGGGAATCTTTTGCACACCGCCATAGATCGCTCGTGCTCCAACACCTTCAAAACCATACTCTCCTTGCAATTTAGAAACCGTACCGTCACTATTCAGATTGCGCACCGTTAGAGTTTTTGTTCGGACTGAGCCAACATCATCTGGATAGTCTGTGCTGTGGGTCGTCCAGAGGCGACCATTATCGGATCCTAAGTCTTCCCACCAAAAAGAATATTGATCGCCACTTCCTGGACTCGGTGCGGTGCCATTGGGCGGTGAAACGGACGGCGAAAACCATATATTGTCCCAGGAATTAGTAAGATAAGCGCCAGTAATAGACGTGCCGTAACTACCATTAGGAAGTTTAAATTCTAAAAGCTTTGTTGAAACAGACCCGGAATACGAGGCGGTCAAAAAACGCAATTCGTCTTTAACGTAGCGAATTGTAAGTCCCATACCAAATGCCATTTGCGAATCCACACTGACGGGATAGCTTCCAAGGTAAGTAAAGTCCTCGGCTGTAAGTAAATCCGTAGAAGTCGTTGGATTTGGCTTGTTTTCGTTGGCTGGAGGGTTTGAAACAGATGGTGTTTTCTGCTCGGCATTCGACGACGCTTGCGCGTCTGGAAGCACAGGTTGCGCAATCGGTCCCGATTGTTGAATTCGGTTATCTGTACCAGGATTGCTAGAACAGCTTAAAGTTATGAGCTGAGCTACGAAAAGTAATTTGATAATTTTACGAAAAGTCATAGCTTGTTCCTTAAAAGCAACAACTTACTTCTCGGCATCTATGGCCGCAAACTTAAGCTAAGTTTTGCTTCCCAGAAATTCCCATGACGGTTATTAGGATAAAAAAAAGCCCCTTGCGGGGCCTGTTATCAATATAATAACAAAATATCACTCGCCACCTTTAAGATCGCATTTGTGATTCATATTGGCTGTGGCGTGCTCGGTCAGAGCAGCCGCGTCATCAGTGGCTGCACTTGAAGTAACGGCTACAGTATTTGCATTATAAGTATACGTTAAGGTCTTTAACGCAGTCGCTGTGTCAGCAGCCGAATTACTTTTGTAAATATTCTGCACCATTTTTCCAGCTGTAGGAACACAAGGGTTATTTGAAGTTAAATCATAAACCACGCCACTAAAATCATTAGTTATGTAAAAAGCACCAGTATTCGTCATAGTCACCTGACCTGAAGCGATAGTGTGACTAAGTGGAACACCTAGACTTGTCCTGGTTGTTGTCACCACAAGAGGCAGCGTTGCCGGGGTGCCGTGAGTTGCGTCTAAAAGAACTGTTGTCCCGTCAAATTTAGTTAATTTTTCTTTTTTTGTAACGTTTGAAACAATGTTTTTGGTCGTTGAGAAAGCTGTGTTAACTGGGCCAGTTACCGTAGCTGCAAAACCACTAAAGTTGATGGTGTGTGTACCGGTTGTTGCGGTTACAACAGTTCTTGTTTTTAGGACGCCTGCTTTATTTGTAAAACTTGAAGTTATGGTTTGCGACCGAGCTGCGGTGTCAACAACTTGAAGACCATTTACTCCAGAGACAGCACCTACCGCAACACCCGATTTCCAGGCAATCAAAGGATATTGAGCGTTGGCTGTGCAAGCAACTGCATTATTAGAATTTGTCCATACACGGGTTTGGGTTCCGCTGGCGATTTCACTTACTGTAACCTTAGTAGGCGAAACAAAGTTTTCGGTACCTGAAAAAGTCAGTGTTACTGTGGCCGACTTTGCGGTTGCGTCCGCTGTACACGCTCTGGTTTTGGTAATTGAGCCATCTAGAGGAAATCCCACAGTTAAGGCAGCAGCCGATCCATTTGATCCTGAATCACCAGCCGTCAGAGCTGTCGTAACTGTTGTCTGAGCCGAACCCGCTGCCGCCGTTGGCACTTCAGTTGAAGTGGTTAGAGCAGTCGTATCCGTTACTGGAACAGCGTCTGTTGAATCGTCTGCTTTTTTTCCGCATGAAAAAATCAGGGCAGGCATAATGAAACTTATTTTTGCAATTCGCGATCGAAAAATCATAAAAACTCCATGTGAAACTTTTTTGGGGACTCTTTCAATAAGACTAACACCAAAAAATAGTGAACTCAACAAGGCGGAAAGACAAAATGCCATACAATTCAGATTTTTCGAATTTTACGACTTTTAACTATCAAAATTATTTCTTTTTTTCGGTCTTTTTTGCCTTTTTAAAATCCTGGTCAGTGGGCGCACCCGCTTCGCCTTTTTTACGAACTGGCTTGCCACCACGGGAAGCCCGCTTTTGTGCTTCAATAATATTAATTAAATTTTAGACTCAAAAAAATTATTTTGGGTCCAAATTAGCTTCTGGGGTACCGTCAGCTGATGAAATGCCTTGGACACGTGCCGAGCTGCTGGCGCCCACTTCACCTCGATGCACCACTTGTTTGCTTCCACGAAGTCGACTTCGCCGCTACTATTTTTGAAGTAACCAACTCGCCGAGAAGCCCTTGCAATAAATTCGTTGGCAGCCATCTCTGCCAGTGCTTCTTCGTGGTCTTTTGCTGTCAACGCGTCTCCCGCTAGATCCAGCGCAATCCAATAAATAAGCGGGTCGGTGAAATAAAATTTCTTGTCGCTTCGGAATTTTTTTGCTCCCGTGTCAATATCGATAGCATACAGCTTACGAATTGCAAAACTCGATTCCATCAAAGCGATGTACTCGATCACTGTGTTGGGAGAGCCAATTGAAGTCTTTTTTGCAAGGGTTTGAAAGCTAATCGGAGTCTGCATAGTTCGTGCAATCTGAATTAATATCTCGGTCAGCTTTTCTGGGTCTTTGCCGAGTTTTTTGATATCGCCCACGAGCCAGCGCAGATAGGTCTGCATAACTTTTTTAGACAAAATACCCTCGCGACCACCGGCTGCAACAGCAGTTGGAAATCCACCACAACGAAAAAAAGCTTTGAGTTCCGAAAGCCTATCTCCTGAGTTCCATCCGGCTTGCGCTCGTGCTTTTTCAAATTCAAAAAAATCCATCGGCAGCAAGTGAAATTCACCGCCTCCGTCAAATCGGCCCGGCATTAAATCGGCACCTTTTTCAAGGTCGTAGGCGTGTGATCCGGTGACGCAAAGAATGCCCTGATAGCCCGAGTCTATGAAATTTTTAACCGCGCGTTCCCATCCCACTACAAAACTAATTTCATCTAGCAGTATCAAAGAAACATGAGCGATAGAACGCAGTAAAATCCCTAAATCTTTAAAATCCACCAGCTCTTCGCAACTCAAATAAAAACTTTTTCGGTCACGCGCGTAGTGACTTAAAATCGACTTCAACCAACATGACTTTCCAATTTGACGCGGTCCGCGAATAATGTAGAGCCCATTTTTTTCTGGAATAAATGGCCAGTCGCGCTTAAATGGCATAAGATTGAGTGATTTAAGATGTCTATCAGAGATTTCCCATCCAGTATTTTCCCAAAAATTATCCATGGTTACAGACTAAGTTCAAAACTGTTCAGTGTCAACTTGATAATTGTTCAGTCAGACTATGTAAATTGTTCAGTGCAACAGTAATGTTTAAAACAAGTTGGACCGTTTCGCGGCAGCTTTTAAATAATCCTAGACTATAAGTCAAAAATAACGGAGAATTTTGACTTATGATCTTACGCATACTTAACCCTTCGAATTCTCAAAGTTTTTTTCTCTTTGGAGCACGCGGAACGGGTAAAACAACTCTGTTAAAGCATCAATTTTCTGGCCCCGATGTTTTGCTCATCGATCTACTAAGCGGTCTTTTTACATCAGAATTGGAAGCTCATCCCGAACGCCTTGAAGGTTTGACAAACAACCCAAAAAAAGAACGGGTGGTTATTGACGAAATACAAAAAATCCCGCCTCTTTTGGATGAAGTCCATCGACTCATTGAGAACACGGGACAAAAGTTTATTCTAACTGGATCCAGTGCACGCAAACTAAAACGCAGTGCTGCGAATATGCTTGCAGGTCGTGCCTTTGTATTTAAATTGTTTCCTCTCACCCATTTGGAACTTGGAGGAATTTTTGATCTTAACGAAGTATTATCCTTCGGCTCACTGCCAAAAATATTTTCCTTTTCGACCCAAAGAGACAAAATTTTATTTTTAAAAGCTTATGCGGATACTTACTTGAAGGAAGAAATATTAATCGAGCAGCTGGTGCGTAAACTGCCACCTTTTCGCAAATTCTTGGAGCTTGCAGCCACGCAGGACACTGAGCTTGTGAGCTATACCAATATTGCGCGAGATATTAACGTAGACCCAAAAGTTGTGGCAAATTATTATTCTATTTTGGAAGATACACTTTTAGGTTTTTTACTCGAACCATTTGCGCACTCGCTGCGCAAAAGACAAAAGCACACACCAAAATTTTATTGGTTCGACACCGGTGTAAGAAGGGCCTTAAGCGGCACGGTTGACGATGTAACTAAACCGGCATCGTTCGAGTTTGGTTCGCTGTTTGAGTCTTTTATAATCAACGAATTTCATCGACTTTTAACCTATGCAGAGCGCAGTTTTAAAATGTCCTTTTTCCGGGTAGACGAAAAAACAGAAATTGACTTAATAATTGAACGCCCTAAAATGCCAACCTATTTAATAGAAATTAAAAGCACGGATCATGTTCATTCGAGCCATGTGGAAACTCTAAAAAAGATCTCGCCCCTCATCAAAAATAGTTTTCCAATTGTTCTGTCACGCGATCCATTACGACGAGAAATCGAAGGCGTTTTATGCTCACCTTGGCAACAAGGAATGGCGGAGATTTTAAAAGCGGAGCTCTAGTTAGGGCCCGTCACAAAATAACTTATACTTCTTGCCGACAATTTCTATTCATCTTCACAATTTTTCTTGGTAAAAAAATCCTCATTTGTCGCGGACAA
>JAYVPO010000212.1:0-3120 GCA_043757325.1 bacterium | reverse complement strand
CTGGGAATTTAGCCTCAAGCGTATTGCATTGCGACCATAATCTTTGGACGTCACGCGCGGCAAGAATAAGGTTGTATCCCTTGGCAGCCAAGTGCTCGCACAGAACTTTACCAATTCCACCAGATGCTCCAGTGACAAGAATTGTTTTGAAATTTTTCATAATGGGTTCCCAATCTTTGCAAATTTTAAAAAGTTTTTAATGATCTCATCACCGCCTGCTTGAGCCTCTAAAATCTCATCTGTAGACATATTACCAATATATTCTGTCATAAAATAATCCGATGCCTCTGGATGACCTTGTATGCCGATAAACGGAAGACTTTTGTGGTTTACGACTTCAATATCAATAAGTCCGCTTGAAGCAAGCACCTCAAAGCACGAAGGCAGAGCCTTTATCTCTTGGCGGTGGTTGACTGCAAGTGTAACTATCTGTCCGGAATTGATGTTTTCAAAATTTTGTGAAAACTCGACCACTCTTAAGCCAGCCTCTTTATTTTGATCTTCAGAAACAAAATCAACGGTACCGCCAAAACCATCCACCACAAGTTGCAAACCAAAGCAGCAGCCAAGCACCGGAATGCCTTTTTCTAGGGCGGATTTTAAATAATTAAAAGTTACTTCTTGCCATTCTTGCTTATCACTTACAAAAGAAGCGCTGCCGAGGACAATCATAGCGTCCGCATCGATCGTTAGGTCAAACGTTTTTGTGCCGACAAGGGCCGGAAGTTGATAGGTAAAACTAATATGAGGATACTTATTAACGAAGCGGTTAAAGCAGGGAGTCGCAGGCTCTTTGACTGCCGGGTCGATAATAATTATAGACTTTGTGTTCATTGATATTCCGTACCATTTTTAATTTTGTTCGAGTGTCTCGCCCTGTTGATTTACTTTGAAAACTCCGTAGTGAGTTGGTCTCCAGGGATTTTTTATCACATCGCGTAGTTTCAAAAATTCTTTAAGGATGGTTTGACTATTTAACTTAGTTTTTTCAGCGTTCATTTTTTTTACCAAGGAAGTCAACCCTTCCATAATAGCGTAATTGATGCGTGTGACATTTACTTCTGCATTAGCTCCGTTGTGTTTTTTAAACAGTTCCTGAAATTGCAATGTTTTTTCATCTTGAAAACGTACCGACCAGCTTACAATTCGAAAGCCCTGATAATTATAAAAAGAAGGAAATTTACCAAAATTTCCGACTGCCCAGTCTCCCCAACCCGTACACCCCAAAAATGTCAAATTGTTCACTTTCAAATGATTTGCAATCCGACCTGCTAAGGCACCCGATACGTACGACGTATTAGGCAAAAATATCAGATCTTCGGGCTTGTATCCTGCAAGAAGGACTTCCATCGCTATTGTTTCTGACTGGCTTGCAAGAAGTAAAGAAACTGGCTTTGCTAGAGGGAGACCTAATTTTGTTGCTGATTTTGTTAGCTGCTCAGAAGAATCCATGCAGTTACCACAGTCAGCCTGCAGAATCTGAAAAACTCTACGGCCTGGAAATTTTATTTTTACAAAATCGACCAGCATGTCGATTGTTTCAGAATTATCGGGGCTTAAGCTGTAAAAATTAGGCGGAAGATCATTGACTGCAACCGCAGTGGCGAAAGGTGAGATAACTGTAGTTGTTCTAAACTGGTCTTTTAGTAAAATAAAAAGTTCTGATGACCTAGGGCCAATAATTACCTCTGGATTCCATGTTTTTATTTTCGCAATCTCTGGATACATGTTTTTGTCTTGAAACATGAAATACCGCAGTTCGTAGTGAATCTTTGCTAGAGCCGCAACATTTTTTCCTAGTTCTAGCCCGTCTTTATAATCTTGAATGTAGCGGGCGGTGGCTAATTTTTCGGACTGAAGGTTATCAAGTATGGCAATCTTAATGACTTTTGGAGACCCAAATGCAAATACCGGCAGAAATAAAAATAAAGAAAGGAAAAATAATTTTAAAAATAAAAAACCAGGTGGCTGATCTTCTACTTCATTTTCACCGATAAAAAATTCGTTGCACGTAGCTGCTTCTGCGATATCCAAAAAGTCCAGGTGACTCAAGCCTTTTGCCATTAATAATTCCATAGGTAAATTCATAAATTTGCATTCCTTAAAAAAATACTCAGACTTTGAAAAACGTCACTTGCGAGCTTTAGACCAAAGAAAATTAAAGCGATACCGCATACGAGATTGACGTAGCGCATATTTTTAAACTTGCCACGAGAATTTAAGACTCGCACAATTGAGCTCAAACCTAAAAACCACGCAAACGACGCGCAAACAATTCCAAGAAAGAAAAAAGTTTTTACTTTGGGATCTAATGTTGCCTGAAAACCGCCAAGCAGGACCGTACCGTCAATAAGAGCTTGTGGGTTAAGCCACGTCATCGCGCCAGTAGTTAAGAAGATTCGAGTTAATGAAATTGATTTCTTTTCTGTACTCAGTTCATTTGCATTAGTTTTTTTAAAGGATCTGATGAGTGAATAACCGATTTTAAATAAAAATAAGGCGCCGGCCGAAAGCAAGAAAATGTTTAATCTGGGAAATTGATCTAAAGCCAAGCCCATACCCCAAAAGCACAAGGCTGCAAGAAGAACATCATGAAAAATAGTGCTTAGGGCAACGAGGTAACTTTTCGTTTTTGTATGAATTAATTGAGAGTGGATAACATACAAATTCTGAACACCAATAGGTGCTGAATAAATTATACCAAACGCAAGACCTGAGAAAAAGTATGATGCCATCATATGTTTCGCTCCTGGATTTCACTGCTTCGCGATGGCAAAAAATAAGTGAACGTAGTACTTTAAAATAAAATTTAGGATAAGATTTTTCAAAATAATGATATTTTGATTTGGTTGTCCGCAGAAACTCGGCTGGAAAGTCTTGAGTTTGAAGTCTCGAGTTTCGATGGTGTTCGACGTGAAAATTGTTGCCATTTGTTAACCAAAATGAAAACCACGATCCTTTAATATCTCGCGTATTCCTGTAATAATCTTGCGTCGTTTTATCACAGAGGAAATGCTCAGGTAATTCGATCAAAAAATATGCAGGCTCTGCTACGAAGAGGAGAGGAATAATCCAAAATTTTAAAATGATTGGTGTTTGAAAGGCCAGACTTAAAAGAAC
>JAYVPO010000211.1:0-3134 GCA_043757325.1 bacterium | reverse complement strand
GGCTTGAAGGCGCAAGGCATGAAGGCCGGAGAAGATATTTTAATTTTGATCGGTGGGATTATTCCCGAAAGTGATTTTGAAGCGTTGAAAAAGTCTGGGGTAAATATGGTGTTCACTCCTGGCACCTCGATTGATTCAATCGTGACTTATATCCGTGAGCACGTGAAGCCAAAGGCTTAATGCCATTTTCTGAAAGGTGATTCTAAATGATTTTTATTCTACTATTTAAGGTAATGCTGAATAGTTTTGCCTTCGCCGGATCCTACGAAGTGGTGGGCCCCTGCTCTCCTAAACCCGTTTTTCAAGGTAGTTTTTCTCTAAGTGAGGCACAAAGCGCCGGTAAAACCAGCGTGGAGATTTTTGAGCGAGAGAAAATTCCCTATATTGGATCCGAGCTTGGTTTTAATTCGATCTTAAATACTCCTACCGACAAAGAGGCGATTGAGTGGCTGGGTCCAAATGAGCTCAGGGCTTATGGTTGGTGTTACGAGGTGGATGGATTTCAGCCTGCAGTTATGCCGAGTGACTTTCTATTGAAGGGCGCGGAAAAATTACTTTGGTTTTTTGCTTTTTCCCATTACAAAAACGGCAAGTTTATTTCGCAATGCGAGCCTTCTCATACTGTTAAATCTAAAAAATTCTGCCAATAGTTGGATAATCCAAAAAATGGCCGAAAGAAATTTAGGAAAGAGGCAAATATTTAGGCTCCTAATTTTAGTTGGTTCTATGTTCTATATTATTTTTCGCGAATTAAATTTTCCACACCCGTCTATATATATGTGGTTTACGGCGCCTATTGCAGTCTTATTGGTGGATCTTTTTTACGTCGCAACAATTGGAGCCATTCAATTTTCATTCCATAACTTTAATTTGCTGCGGAATTTAGTTTGGGCTTTTGTTGTTGTTGCTTACGCAGCCCTTCTGATTTTGCATTTCCCGGGATTTGTGTCAGGCGATGATATTTGGGCGATGAATTCCCTAGGGCGAGGAGTGCCCATATCCTGGCTTTCTTTCAGTTATGGAATGATCTATAGCGCTGGCTGGTTACTGTTAGGCAAGTTTTTTTCCATTGCACTTATAAATATTGTGCTAGTCAGTTTTATATCATTTCTGTTTATAGCGCTGACTCTAAGAATTTCTAATTCTTATCATCTTTGTATTTCGTTGGCTTTATTAGCTCTATTTTTGTTTTTGCCAATCACACAAAGCTTTGTGCTTTTTATTTGCAGGGATTCATTGTGGACCCTGTGTCAAGCGGCAATCCTACTCTTTGTGTTTTTTCGACTGCAAGCTCAGCGACAAAGTAGTTTTTCTCTTTATCAAGTCGTTCTCATCTCTTTTGTTGCCATTTTTTTAGGAGATCTCAGGCAAGAGGGAAAATTAGCTTGTGCCGTACTATTGGCCGGATTTGGATTTTATAGAATCTATAGCTCCCGATTAATGAAGATATCAATTTTTTCTGCTTTCATATTTGGGACTATTTTTTATATTTTTGTCCCCGTTTTCTTTGAGGCAAATTCCTATACGAAAACGTATCAGCTAACTACTTTTGTAAATCCGCTCAGTGAAATCTTAAGCAAAACAAAGCTTTCACAAGAGGAACTTTCGGTAATTGAGGCAGTTATCAGTGTGGACGGTTTAATAAAGGATTATACTCCTCTTAACATAGGCCCCTTTCATAAAAAGCATATGAAAAATAGTTTTACCGACGAGCAATTCGCGGCTTTTAAGCGTTTAAATTACAAATTATTTTGGACTCATCTAGATCTATTTCTTGGCAATCGGATCAGAATGTTTTGGTCCTCCACAAATTTAACTAGATCCACGGAGTCCACTTTTATTTTCCAAGATGTGTTATTGCCGCCTCTAGATCCAATCACGCCTGAGGATAAATCGATGTGGCCCGCGTATTCGCTGAAGGCCGAAGATTCTTTAGCTGCGCAGTATTATGGTTATTTGCAGCATCTAACTAGAGACACTAGCGATGCGTCTCGGTTTTTTTTCGCCAGTATGCTGTGGCCTTTATTTCTCTGCCTAGGCTTCTTCGTTGCAGGGTCGAAGGCGAGAAATTTGTATTCGTTTGCTGCCTTCAACTTTGCCTCGCGCCTACCAGCGATTTTTCTGTTGGCTCCGGGAAATTTATTTAAGTATTACGGAAGTGTTTTTTTTGGGGGCTGGTGCTTACTTGTTCTAAGCGTATTTTCACTTCCAATTGGAAATAGGGACCCTTAGTCTACCTCTATTGCTTGGCGTTAATTTCTTATTAACTAGATCTTTTCCTAGAGAAGGCTAATATTTTTATATGGCACTAGTCACGTTAATACGACCGCGAGTTATGGTGGCGCGAAAGTCACCTGCTTCACCTACTTGTCCTCCAATAGGTTTGGCCTACTTAGCTTCTTCACTTGTGGCGGCCGGGCACGTGGTCAAAGTGATTGATGCCCTGGGTGAGGCGCCTGCTCAATTTCTCGATTCGGAAGATGATCGTTTTCTGATGCAAGGTTTGTCCGAAGAAGAAGTCCTTTTCAAACTGGATCCCGCCACTGAAGTGCTAGGACTATCTTGCATGTACTCTTACGAGTGGCCTCATATTCGCGAGTTCATGAAAAAAATTCGTACGCTTCTTCCTACCGCTAGAATTATTTTGGGGGGAGAACATCCTGCCGCCTTGCCTGAATTTTGTCTTCAAGATTGTTCCGCATTGGATGCCTGTGTGATGGGTGAGGGCGAGGAAACAATTGTTGATATTGCGAATTTTTTAGCGCTAGAATCCATCGCGGGTATTACTTATCAAAAAAATGGCCAAGTTGGTAAAAACTCTGCTCGTCAAAGGATTCGTGCTGTGGACGATATTCCAAAGCCTGCCTGGAATCTATTTCCTTTGGAGAACTATTTAGCGAGTGGTTATGGTCGTGGCGTGAATCGTGGGCGTAATATGCCTATTTTATCGTCTAGGGGATGTCCCTATCGCTGCACCTTTTGTTCAAACGAAGCCATGTGGACGCCTCGTTGGATACCGAGGAATCCTAAATTAGTGGTAGACGAAATCCGCGATTATATTGAAAAGTATCAAGTAACTAATTTTGATTTTTATGATCTCACCACCGTTGTGAATCGCACTTGGACGGTGGACT
>JAYVPO010000210.1:0-94110 GCA_043757325.1 bacterium | reverse complement strand
AAAGAATAATCTCACTACAATGAAGGTTTTTTGAAGGTAAGTCAAATGATTTTAACGAGTTACATTTGTAGTGAGAAAAATTTAGGAAAAGTCAGGTGATTAAGTTCTGCACAACGTTAAATATCACATGAGTTTCTGTACCAAAATGTTTGTCATTATTGACCCCAAAATTACATAAAAATTAGTCCATCGCGAGCTTATAATTCCGTGCCATTATTCATCAAGAATACTCAAAGGGGTCTTACCTTATGCTTTGCGGAACGGGAACGGGAACTGGAATTGGAAATAGGTGTCCCCCTTTTGCGCAAAGCTCAATCTTACAGGAATTTCAAACCTAACCGTTGGGCGTCAAGCGTAGCTACACAGTATTCACACGCTCTATGCTAACTCCGTGCCAAAATTTTTGTTTTAGGGTAATTTCGTCCACTTTTGGTAACCTTGATTGCAATAGTCGAAAGAAATTTAAAGTGCTGCCGTTTAGTCTCTAATCCCGTCAGCATCCAGACTCACGGTTTTGAATTCGACTTTAAGTAGCATGGGCGACGGGTAGCTAAAGAAAATCGTTTATATTAAAAATTAAAAAATGTTCAGTGAGAAATTTTTCATGCCGAAGGCACCCCCTACTTTTTACTCCCATTCGGTGATATCATGGATGCATGCGATAAAGGTTACACAGATGTATAAAATTATATTGTCCAGTCTCGTTCTTATTTTTGCTAACTTCATCAGCGAAGCAGTTCTAGCAGCTGATGTTTACCTTATTATCAACGGCTTTGGCAACATTTCAGAAGTTCCAATGCAAACAATTGGCGGCTTAGCACCTGTCTCGTCTAGCTTCTCGACACAAAAAGCCGGACAATACTTTAAAAAGTATGATCCCGATGGGAAGACAATCATTCTGAATGTGACAAGCGCTAAAGACTTATCGAACCAGTTGAAAAATCTAAGTTGGGTCGAAGGTGACTCAATTGTTTATTTTCAATATGCATCTCACGGAACCAGCGAAAGCGGCAAAGTCATTCTATCCGCTGGGAAAGACCCTCTCGTCTTCAGTAGCATCGGTATTGAAGAGGGCGAATTTTCTGCCAAAAAGATTTTTAGTCCTTTAAGAAATAAATTTGCGCCGCAGGTTTTTTTGAATATCGATGCATGCTCGTGCCTGAGTGGAGACGACTTGGAATCTTCAAATAAGGCAAAAATAATATTTGAGGGCTTAAAAGTGGCAGACGGTGTATTGGCTGGCAACACAACATTAGTCTTGCCTCCTCACCAAACACGAGTAGACTCAAAGCCCTCGGTTGGGCTGCGGCCATTTCAATACCAGTATTTCTAGTGGAAGGGGTTGTTAAACAACTTTGGTATCACTTTGGAGATTTTTCATTCGGAAACGTCATCTTTGATCAGTCGATTTCTCAGAATTTAAAGGTAATGGCAGGTATGTATGCGTTTTTTTCAATAAAGTCATTTTGGAAAAAAGGGTTAAAAGCAGTCATGTTTAATGTTGAATCTTCCGAAATCGTAGAAACCGCAAAAGTCTCGAATTATGAGAGAGATTCATTGATTTTTGAGCCCACGGCGATTGTCGCTAAAAACATTAAAACCGAGCCGTGTGCCAATCTGTCTTTCGCAAGTCGTATGAAAAATAAAGTTGTGGACCTGTTAGTCCAGGTTAAAAAATAATTTTCCTGACAAAAATTTCAGGTGCAGTTGGCCCGACCTAACCGTTGGCTGATGACTTCGTCGCTTTGTTAGACAAGGACGAAAACCTCAGATTCAAAACGTGTATCAATCCTCCATTTCTTAAAATTAACATGAAGTCCTTTATCCTAAATGATTCGCTTATTAAATTTCATAGGTTTTTCTTTGCGATTAAACTACCGGCGTAACCCCTGACTTCGTGAATCGTTGCAAAAGGAAGGCAAAACATTTAAACCAATTCCGCAACTGTTACACAATTCGCAATCTGCAATGAAACTTTTCAATTTTTGTCTTTGGAATAAAACTTAGACGAGCCGACGTCGCAGACTTGCACCACTACGTTCTGGGGAGAACAAGGCGCGAACTGGCGAAAAAATTGGTATCTACTTATTGTAAACGAGCATTTTTGAGCTAATATCAACGCAGTTATCGTCAATTTAAAAAACTGTTGCTATAGAGGCGTGGGGATTAAAACATCGACTGCCTTGCACGGATTGCTAGCTGCCCAAGCTTTGTTTTTTTCATCCAATATTTTCTGACGATTGAGTTCATCTTTTGCATACTCTACAGAAAATTCGGCGGCTCGTTGTTCGAACTCTGCCAACAAAGCTTTCTCAGGTTCAGGATCTGTCCAGAATTCCGGTCGAAACCAGAGCAGTGCAAGTTTTGTGTAATATTCCATAATTTGTTTTTTACGACTGGCCGTAGTTGTGGGTGAAATCATTTCCTTGTCTTGAGCTGCCACAGCCGTCAGAGTACGAAAAAAACTCTTTTTATTGCCAAGTTCGGTACGAATGCTCAACGATACGACGTCTTCTATAGACGCTTCGGAGGACGCTGCAGTGTGATCTGTGACTCCCGAAATATCGTAAAAAACAGAACGAAAGCGTCGCATTGCAAAAGCTACCAATTCGAACTTTTCTTTTTCAAGCTGACTGGCTCGTAAGGCCTGGCCCAAAGCCATCATAATTCCATCGAGTGCCATATTCTCTCGATTTCGACCATCGGTAACAGTTGCGTCTGCCATCAAAGATTGAGCCGATTTTCCGTTTTTAATAAATCGGCTAACCGTTGGAAGATTTTGTGAAGCTGCAGCTACCTCCGAGGTTCGTGCTAGAGCGTTGAAAAAACCTTTAGTTTTATTATTTAGTCGGTCGCGAAAAAAAGAACCTGCACTATTCAACGTATCGACAACCATAACCGTCAAAATCGTCTTTAGCGGCCCAACGCTGTCGGGAATTATTGATATTGCTAAAGAAGCCGCACCAACCATTGCTGAATAACATGCAAAAACAAATGTCTTTTTTTTGATAAAATAACGTAGTCCAACTTTTGTATCTACTGTTGGTGGTTGTTCATTGGCCCACCGTGTCGCAAGAAAAGCATCCATCCCCTCGGCTGCGGCGTTCGCCAACTGTTCGGGGGTGCAACCTTTTGCAGCGCAGATCTGTGCTATTTGGGAACTAACATTATCGGCAAGCGAGTTGAATTCGCTTTTGATTTCTGTTTTCTGCTGTGGGGTCAGGGACGGATTTTTATCAATGACTTCCCTAACCATTTCGGTCGCGGCTTTGCCTTCCACTGCAAGTGGGGTGTTATCAGATTTTGGGGTTTCACTAAACAAGTCAGCCCGGACAACTCCCGAAATGAAACAGCAGAGCACCAAGACATATTTAAACTTCCAGGGCATAGGACTTATGGAGGTTCGGGCAACGCGTGGCATATTTTAATCCTTGGTTTATTTTGGTTGGTCACTATTGGAGTAGTTATCTATAATTTCAACAACATACACCTGCCTTGTCAAGTTTGTAGAGAGATTTAACCATCCGAATGAATAGAAATTTCTGAAGATTATATTAAAAAGATTGCAATATATAAATATTTTTAATACATTGATCAAAAAAAAGGTGCGACATGATATTTTTCTTGATTTTGATAATTTTCCCTATGTCCCCAGGTTTTTCTATCGATACAACAACGACAACAGCGGTCGTAACAGTCCTCGAGATAAACCGCCAAAAAATGCTTCACGAAAATCAAAAATTTCTCGAACTCTCAAAAACGGCAGTATCCATTGAAGAATTTAATTTCGCAAAAGACAAACTACTTGCGAAAAATATCGCTGAGGCCACGTGCTTTTATTTGAATAAACATTATCCCGTTGTGTTGGGAGAGCAGGTTCTGTACAAGGGAAACTTTTCTGATTACTACCCAAAAGTAATAGCGCAAGATCAGGGCGTAGTTACGATAAGATTCGAAAACGGAAGCGAACAGGCGCTTTTACGAAACAACATTCAAAAGCGAATTCCGCAGTATAATGGACTCGCCGAAAATGAAATGGTGAAAGACAACAAAGGATATGTCGGCACCATCGCAGCTATTTATGACGACGGCACATTTAAAATCGAATACCAGGGTTACGAAAATCGCTGGTATACTCGGACAGCAGGCCAGCTTTCAAAACTTAAACCTTGAAGACGCAGTAAACTGACTGTTCCCAAAGACTTTCAATACCTTAATCATATAATTAAAGTCATTCGCAAACCAGCAAACTGCGCTAAAGTGTTTTTAACCAGGTTGTAAGTTGTTCTAAAGTCACTGCTACACCTCCACATACAATGACTACTATTTTTTGGTGTTTTTTAACCGGAATTTTTTTAAAATAAATAGCCGCAAGTGCCGCACCGCACGACGGTTCGACAAGAACTCGGTGATGATCAACGAAATTTAGGCAAGCTTGCACAGCTTCTTTGTCGGTCAAGACAATCGATTCCACAGAAAACTTTTTGGCCATTTCAAAAACATCTTTGGCAACAGTTTTAGCACCGAGACTATGAGCTACGGTTTGGATTTTCTCGAGAGTTACCAATTTATTTGCTTGCAAGGAATTCGCAAATGATGCCGCACCCGTTGTCTCGGTAGTATAAACTTTGCAATGACCCCAATTGTTTCGTTGTAATCCTTCAAAAACGCCACCAAGAAGTCCAGCGCCACCAACCGAAACCACAATCCCATCGGGCTTGAGAATTTCCTCTTTGATTTCGTCGATCATAGTCGAATGCCCGTGCCAGATGGCAGGCAAATCGAATGGTGGAATATAAAAACATCCCGGAGCTTTTGATCTTTCGAGTGCTGCTAGATTTGCATCATCCCAAACTTCTCCCGCGATGACCACTTCGGCACCATGGAACTCAATGCGTTCTTTCATTATTTCGGGAGTCGATTTTGGCAAGTAAACAGTCACCGGAGTTTGCAGAAGTTTGCCGGCATAAGCTACCGCCAGACCTGCATTTCCGCCAGACGATGAAATAAAATGCTTCATTCCAGACTTTTTTGCTTCTTGAGCTGCGTAACCGATTCCGCGTATTTTAAAAGAACCAGTAGGTTGATAGGCTTCCATTTTAAGATAAATCTCGCATCCCGAAATTTCTGAAAGCTTCTGTGAAAGAATTAGAGGCGTTTTTATATGGAAGTAATTTTGTTTCATCAGAATACTGTGCATTTATTCAGGGATCGAGTCAAAATAAAATCAATTCATTCAGTTAAAAAATATAGGGTATCAAACGCTTAGTTCGCTGCATATATTCGGAATATTCTTTACCAAAATGCTTAATCAACATTTTTTCTTCTTCTATGATTCGAAAATACTGGAACACACTTGTTTGCAATACCGGAAGCAATACCGCGATCCATGAATGAAATGCCAATCCCATCCCAATAAGTATCAAAAGATAACCCGTGTAGCTTGGGTGTCTGATCCAGCGGTATGGTCCCGAAGTTACAATGACATGGTTCGGACGGATTCCGATCTCCATAGAAAAAAATCGACCGAGAGTTCGGATAGCCCAAATGCGGAGACAAAATCCGAACAGACAAATAGCTACTCCGCAGGACAAAAGATTCGGATTAAATTCTTTGCTTTGTAATTTAAATAATGCCCAACCCTGAATTGCAAATATGGGCAGATATGCTGCCACTGCCAAAAATTTAGAGTAATAAATGTCGTGAGATTTATCAGAGTTTTTATTAAGTCGATTGGGATGAAACAGCATCCCGAAAACTAAGATTAAATGGGCGGTGAATAATAAAAATAGAATAGTATTAATTAACAATTTTAAATCTCGCTGGTTAAAATAAATCGCCAGTCGGCGTTCTTCAAACCATGCTGGATGACCGTCGCTGTGCCAGTTGGAAAAATTCCGGCTTTATTTAATTCAGAATTAAGAATATCTCCCGCTGGTGAACAAAGCATATGCAAGCAACCGGGCTGTGGTTTCACATGAGAAATCTCTCCTGACGGCCCAAATTGTACGTGTAGAATCGGCATAGGCTGACTTGTGCTGGATAGGACTATATCTTTGATTCCAGACAGAGAGAGATAGCCCATTGCTCCCCGCTGGGCTTCAACGATTAATTCCACGCTCTGCATAGCGCAAGCGTCCATAGAAAAAATTTCTAAGGTGCACGCCACTTTAAACGGTGCAAGAAAAAATTTAGAAAGCATCTTTGCAATCCTATTATCCTGCCCACCTTGGTTCATCGAAATAGCATAACCGCGTCGGCACTTTAAATAATTTAGTATAAATACCCGACTCAGCATTTTAAGTGGAAGATGACGCCCTCGGTAATCTGGATGAACTTTTAAATCACAGAGATACCAAGCACGAATAGGACGTGTGCGTAAAACCCCGGCTGCTACGGCTACGATTTTTTCTTCGTCGAGTACGGCAAGGTAAAGAACCTTTCCTAACCGTTCAAAAAAAGCGAAATAATCACTGCCATGATTGATTTTAAAACTGTCAGATCCGAGAGGATATAATGCCAAATCTTCTAAAGCAGTAATTTTATCTTGATATTTTGATCTTAACGGCGGCGAAATAGTCACGAATTGCATAAATTTTTAAGCTATCGAATTGGGACGAGGTAAGGATTTATAGAGTCTACGTTTACGCTGCGCATACAATCCTTCGTATAGTCCATTAAAAACCGTGGCTCCAAGTCTCAAACCTTGCTCAATCAAGTAGTGATTTTCGGGATTTTGATCCCAACTTGGTTGCAAAACATTAAAAAAATCTTGCGAATGCTTGATGTCCAAATCTTTATGTAGATTGTAATGGACCATATTTTCAGAGCTTAACCATCCTCTTTTTACAACACTCGTTCCAATCCAAGACGATATCTCACAGAACATCCTTTCAATCATGCCAAGAACTCCGCAACCGATTAAGTACTCGTCTAGGACACAGGCTCCCGCAAGAGTTGTGTTAAAAATACGAATTTCGGGCCAAAGTGTTCTTTCCTCAATTTGTGCTGGCTTCACAGCCCCTACGCGCAGCAAAAACTCCAAAAAAGTAGCAGCGTGAATTTTATTATGATCTCCTTCGCCGTGCTCTTCCCAAACGTTTCTAAGAACTTCCAATCTTAAAAGTGGGCTGGGAATTTTCGCGGCCAATGCTGCCATGGGTCTACTGAAGAAAATCACCGCATAATAAAATTGAATCTGAGTTTCTATGAAATCCTCTTTTTCGAAGCTTCCGTCGTTTAAACTTTTGAAATAATTATTTTTTTCAAAGCCTGATTCTAAAAGAATTTCTTCAATTAATTTGTTCATATTTTGGACCTTTAAATTTTAAACCCGATGTTAAATTTGCAATAAAATAAACTGCGGTCATCTGCCAATAACGATTCCTCTAGGTCATGATCGAAGCTAAACGATGGCGCAAATAGCTGCATAAGATTTTTGCGATTATTAAGTTGGCGAAAAAATATCACGCATCCCTTTTTTGATGTAGCAATTAATTGCTGAGCAACATCCGCAATGTTTTCTTCAGGCATCCAGTCGAAAATATTAGAAAGACTAATGAGGTCATAAGACGAAAAATCTTCGATTTCAGAAATTAACTTAGGCTCTACAACAAAGCGATAAAGTGCAGGTGCAGGAAGGTGTAGATAATCTGGCAAACAATTTTTTTGATCGACATAATACCCGAGAAAAATATGCTGAAGGAAATAGTTTTCAGTCCTATCAGCTCTAAGTAATCCTTGCTCAAGTACTGTTTGGAAATATTTAGGATAGGAATTTTTAGGGGCATGTTGCGTTGCATCTTGCCCAAACATACAGTTTAAAAGTTGTTCGGAAAAAAATAACTCAAAAGAAACAGCCCAAAATTTGTTCGAGAAAATTTCCATCAGTTCTTTAGAGGCTTCTTTATTTGTCAGTATCTGGCGCAGTTGGACGTGCCCGCACACAAAATCTTCAATAAACAATCTAAAACTACGAAACAAACTTTCAAAGTTGCCGCAAGCGTTTAGTCCATGCGGGTCACTACTTTCAATATTAAAAGTAAGCTTGCGCTTTGTTTCGGAAAGTTCTTTTAATGCGACAATTTTATTTTGTAATAAGGTGACTTGTGCTGGGTTGGGCTCGACGATTGTCATTTCAAGTCCTGGAAAATGGGACTGCAGCGTAAGCGCCGTGCAACCTCCTGATCCTATCAATAGGATTTTTTTAGCATGAAATTTTTGAATCAACGCCACTTCGCTGGCGGGATCTTCTCGTACTACGGCAAATTGTATAGGATTCGATTTCATTGTCACCTTTAAGGAATACGATTTTTTACTACATAACTGCCGGCTTGTCAAAAATTGGTAAGAAGTAGTTAAAATTCATGGATAATTTGTGAGAGTTTACGGAAAATCCAAAAAAAAATTGGTATGGACTTAAGATATTTTTATTTCTCAAATTCAAACTTCAAATTTTACTACTAAATGTTTTTGTTGCAGATAATTGCTCAAAAAAATAAGTGCTTCAATATTTGTAAATTCGAACAGCTGTGTTGTAACATTAAGTTAAATAAACAAAGTACCTAACACCAAAGGAGTCCCTGAAATGATCTTGAATCGAAAAATTTTACTTGCAATCACAATTGCAGCTGCAGCGTGCGGAAAAAAGAAGGCCGATGATGATGCGGCTGCGACTACCGATGCGCCACCGGTTAGTAATTTATCAGCTGTTCCTGACGCACAACTTTTTTTGGCTTCAAATCCCAAAACAAGTTTGACTCTAGGCAGTTCAAGTAACGCAATTGTTGGAACTGCACCGTTTTTTAAAGACGTAAGCGGAAATCTTGCAACTTACCTTACTGGGGACACCACAACTTTAGCGGCGCAAATTAAAGCTAACAGGGATGCCTCAAACTGGACTGCAATGAAAGCACAATTTGATGGTTTTTTCCAAGCACAATCGAAATGCCAATTAATGGAAGCAACAGCTCGTATCGCGTCAAGACTAACTGAAGACACAAGTACTTTATGCGTTCTTAAAGGAATGGGACAAAATGGAAAAGACGTATTTCAGGTAGTATCTGGTGCGGCAATTGCGGATTTGACTACAGTTTTCGCGGCATCTGATGCGGATAAGGTTTTAAGTATTGCAACGCCCGGAGATGACAGCGGTGCGTCTAAAATTATTTTTCAAATTCCAAGCACCACAAATCCTGCTAACAAAGGTTATAATTTAACCATGACTATGTGTGATGCGAATGGTAAGCCAACACAACAGAATATCGTACTTATTGATAATTCTGCAAAAACCATGTCTTTCACTTCTAAACGTCAAGACAAGGAAGGCGGCAACACTCGATCAGCTAATTTTGTTTTAACTGGATCTCTAACATCGGATGGAAAAGGTGGCGTAATTCCAGATGCTACAAAAGATCGTAAAGTAACTTATGCTAACGTTGGAACATTCGGCACTATGTCGAGTAGTAATCAAGGAAGTTTAACTGTAACTTCCGATAGTATTTTGAACGCAATTTTTATCTCGACTCATTCCGGTAAAGATCAAAATGCAAATGATATGTCCAACGCGCAGAAGAACGCAATTAGCGTTGCTTTTTCTGGTACCAAATTGTCCGACATGGTTATTAAAGAAGGTGCGGGAAAAGATCAGTCAACTTTCACAGGCAAATTTGGCGATGGGGCAGCTGGCACAAATACTCATTCTGGAACAATTGCTTTTTCGTTTGATAATACAAAGTCTCCTCAATACACCACTCAAACAGCATCGAGCTTTCTAACTACTGTAAATGCTGTTGATTTTACAACGGATCCGATTTTAAAACAAACAGCACCGGCAGCTCCAGATGTGACAATGGACGCAACAGCTTGTACGGCTACCATTACTACTAGTTTGAAGATGGCTAGCGGTGCAAAATCAACGGTTGACGGGGTAATGAAAAGTTGTAATGAACACCCTAATAAAAATAATGGCAATATGTGTGAAGGACTTCGCAACTCGCAACAGGTTATAAATGACGCAGTAAACACAAGAAAGAAAGCCACAGGTAACGACGAAAAAAGTTGAGATTTTGAGTTCAGTATTAAAAAGCCTCGCGCAATGCGGGGCTTTTTTTTTGGAAAATATTTGAAACTGAAGTTTGACCCGTTTTCGACATTTTGGAATTTTAAAATAAGAAGGGACCGAGAGATATTAAATCACAAAAATCGAAATGCTCTGACTTGCGAAGTGACTTCACCTTTGTTACAACCAGTGAGTGAAAAAGTTAAAATTGCTCAATTTAATATCTCCGAAGTTGTCCTTTTAAGAAGCATGTAAAGGCATCTATGACGATTCGACTATCCCCAATTGATCATATGTACATCGGCGCTTCGTCACATCCAATTGATTTAATCTTTCGTTTTTCGAATGCAGATAATTGTGAGCGCTTAAGAAATGCTCTTTTCTCTGTTATATCCGACTTTTCACCTCTTCGGAGCACATTGAAGCGTGTCAATCGAGAATCTTTTGGATTTGAAGAGCGCCCGCTAAACATTATTCCTTTCATTATTGATTCCGTTACCGATCTACCAGATATGAATAGCATGCCATTGCTGTATTCTTTAATGGATCACGTAATCTCTATACCAGAAGAGCCGCTTCTTAAATTAAAATGGCTACAAACCAAAAAAGGCGCCGCGTTGTTATTTGTGAGTATGTCGCATGCTGCTGCTGATGGTTATAGTGCTTTCTTATTCCTTAATGCATGGGCAACTGCGGCGCGCGGTGAAAAATATATTATTCCGCGTCTTGATCGCAGCGCTCTCATTCCAAGTCCATCCCAGCAGCCAATCACGTCTGAAATTTTCTGCGCGCGCACAGGATATATTTGGCAAGGCAAAAGGCGCTCGCCAGGTGACGAAAGCTTTGAAAGTTCCCTGTTGAAAATGAGCCAATTGGAATTTTCTACATTGTTGCAGAATACCCGTGATCACGGATTTGAAGGTCTGTCCAAAAATGATATTCTTGTCGCCTGGCTATGGAAAAAATTCGCTCCCATTTGGCTTAGCGACAATCCAAAACTGCACTTGAGCTGCGCCATCGACTACCGTCGACACTTTGCGGAGCTTGGACCATTGTTTTTTGGCAATGCGGTTTGTGGGTCGCATCTTGAGATGGATTATAGCGACTTCACAAATAGTTCTGTTGTACAAATTGCTAGTAAAATTCGTGCATCAATAGAGCATGCAGATTTGGATTATGTTAATAATTTTCTAAGTTGCCTGGAGGCAGTCAGGCAGCAGCGCGGCGCGGATATTATTGAGGAACTAGACCCTGCGCCTCGTCCCAATGGATTTTTTGTTAGTAACTTCTCTCGATTTAATCCCAACGTTTTAAATTTCGGAAGTGGTGCCCCCGATCTGATGCGCGCGCTTATTCCGGTGCCACGAGCTGTGATCGTGCTGCCGCAAAATAATTCAGACGTGGAATTACAAATTCAAGCGCCCTCAAAGAAGGTATAAATCGTGTTGAAATTTTTCATTGTGACAGTTGGAACTACGGGTGATGTCAACCCGTTCGTAGGACTTGGCATTGCACTCAAAGCACGCGGACATGACGTCCAAATATTGGCGAATGAAATTTATAAAAATTTAATCGTGGCAGAGGGTCTTGGGTTTATCCAGAGTGCAACCAAAGAAGAATATCAAAAAGTGATACTTAATCCCAAGGTTTGGGATCGTAAAAAGGGTGTTGGTGTGCTCTACAAAAGCCATATTCTGCCAACACTTTCGCGCACATATGAGCTGATTGCAGATAGTTGCAAGTCCAATGCTCCGCCCATATTGATTTCCACATCTATTTCTTTTGCCGCGCGGATCGCCCACGAAAAATTCGGCGTGCCACTTGCTACGGTGAATTTGCAACCTTTTGGATTTTTCTCCCGTTACGAAACCGCAAATCCTGGCGGTGCGATTGGGGCCATTCAAAAATACATTGGGCCTCGCTTAAGACAAGTATGTTACGATTCAATGTTTACGAAATTTGATCACTTTTTATCGACGGTTAATGATTTCCGCGTGACCTTGGGATTACAGCCCGTCCGAAACCTCTTTCGCGATTGGCGGCATTCCCCTCAGTTGGCGATTGGTTTATGGCCCGATTGGTTTGCTTCTACGCAACGTGATTGGCCGCCGAACACGTACACAACTGGATTTGTTGATTATGACGGAATATCTACGAATGAGTTGAAGACAGATCACACGTGGGAAAAGGCCGTCGCAGATCTAGGTAAACCGATTGTGTTTACCGCTGGAACGGGCATGCAACATGCCGACGAATTTTTCGACATTGCTGCGAAGGCGTGCCACGCTCTAAATCGACCTGGCTTGCTTTTAACGCAATACAATTCTCAAATCCCTAAAAAATTACCCGGTAATGTTCAAGCGTTGTCTTACGCGCCGTTCAATAAATTACTGCCGCAATGTGATGCGGTTGTTCATCACGGAGGGATCGGCACCACGGCGCGCGCACTTGCTGCAGGTGTTCCGCAAGTTGTAGTACCTTGGGCTTTTGATCAATTCGACAATGCCACACGCATCGAAAGACTCGGAGTGGGACGAAAAATAAATGCAACCCAGTTGACTCCTGGGCGACTAACGTCTGCACTTGATTGGCTGTTTAGGGACGCATATGTTACCAAGAAATGCGCGCATTGGAAAAACAATTTAACCAAGTCATCAGCATTAAGCACTACCTGTGATCTGCTGGAAAAGCATCTTGTTGGCAAATAAATGGCGATACGATTTAAGAAACCGAAGTGGTCGGGGCGAGAAGACTTGAACTTCCAACCTCATGCTCCCAAAGCACGCGCGCTACCAATTGCGCTACGCCCCGATTTAAGAAAACTTTACCTTTGGGACCTTGATCATCCCAATTTTTTTTTAATTTATCAACCCGCAAATGACTCAAGTTTAATTTGATCTTCTAAAACAGCTCTTTTCAGCAACTCATTTTTCGCGGACTCCATCATTTCGTCGGGGCCGCATATCATATAAGTAGCCGCATTCATATGCGAATTCAATGTCTGATCGAAAAACTCAGGACCTATCCGGCCATGAAAATATCGGGTGCTGTTTTCGCGACTTAAAGTAATAAAAATTCTGCACCGAGTGCTCTGAGAAAATTGTTCAAGCTCTTCTCGAAATAAAATATCCGAAGTCGATTTATAAGAAACTAATAGCGTAGCGGTTTCTAAAGTCGGAATCCCGCCGGCAAAGAATTCTTTCATAATGCTACGAAAAGGCGTAACTCCGCTACCTGCTCCAATCATAACCAAATGCTTTTGGTCTGCAACTGGATCGTAAATAAACTTTCCCATTGCCCCGCGTGCGCGCAAAATATCACCGACCCTTAAAACATCGCACATCCAGTTGCTAACAACACCGTTGTCCACACGTTTTACAGTAACGCCGATGGCTTCCAGTTCGCACGGAGCACTAGACATTGAATAAGAACGCACCAACGGTTTCTCGGAGATACTGTCGTAGCGAAAAGTTATATACTGACCAGGTTCATAATCAAAAGCACGAGAATCTTCTTCGTGATTCACAAAATAAAACGTCTTGGTATCCCAAGTGTCATCGATTATTTTAGTTATTCGAAGTGGCATCCAGCCTTTTTTAATGCGTTTTTCCATGTTTTTACAACTTTCCAGGAAGCTGGCAGACCGCCGATTCGTATTCCAAAATCAATCTTGCAACGAGATCAGAGCAACTTAAAATTTCTTTTGTTAAAGACGCAATTTGCCCAATTTCTAATTCTCCCTCGTCAAGGTCACCGTCCAGCATTCCAAGCTTGGCGCGGCCCTTTCCTAAATGATTTTGCAATACTTCGGTGCAGGAATTCTGCAATTCTAGTTCAAGAATTTCACGACAAAATTTATTTATGACTAAACGGACTGGTGTAAGTTTTTTCAGGGTCAAAACCGTATCTCCAGGACCTATTTCGGTGATTTTTTTCTTAAAGTTTTCGTGGGCACTAGATTCGGCCGTTGCTGCAAATCGTGTTCCCATTTGGACACCACTTGCTCCCAATGCGAGAGCCGCAGCAATGCCTCGTCCATCTCCAATTCCACCCGCAGCAATAACCGGGATTTTGACTGCATCAACCACCTGGGGAATTAAGGCCATGGTGGTGATTTCATCGCGCCCGTTGTGGCCTCCGGCCTCGAAGCCTTCAGCTACCACTGCATCACAACCGGCGTCTTCGCATTTTTTAGCCAGTTCTGGTGATGACGTAACGTGTATGACTGTGCAGCCTTTTTGTTTTAAAAAACTAGTAAATTTTTTTGGACTGCCCGCGGAGGTAAAAAAAATTTTGATATTTTCCTCCAAACAAAGTTGGATTTGTTCTTCGATTCCATGATATAAAAGCGGCAAATTCACTCCAAAAGGGCTGGTCGTCAAACTTCTTGCGGTTCGAATATGGGCGCGCAACAGTTCCAACGTCATAGAGCCTGCTCCAATTATCCCCAGACACCCAGCGTTTGCGGCGGCGGCGGCAAGTTTGCCTCCAGACACCCAAACCATACCCGCTTGAACGATCGGGTAGCGTATTTTAAATAATTGTTGTATCTCTTGAACCTTGGTCATGAATAAAAAACAGCCTTCATTTGAATATCAATTAATTGACTCGGGCGACTTTCGCAAGTACGAACGCGTTGGAGAATTTTATCTTATTCGTCCGGCGACGCAAGCGGTTTGGTCGCCGCGCATTAAAAACTGGCCAAAACCCGACGCTGAGTTTGAGCGTTTTGCAGGAGGTGATGGCAAGTGGACTTTAAATAACAAAAATTTACCCGAATCATGGAAAATTAAAACTTCGACTCACGGATTTGTCATTAGGCTTACGGATTTTGGTCACCTGGGAATTTTTCCTGAACAAAATCAAATGTGGGAAAAATTAAATCATTTTATTACCGAGAAAAAAGTCAAAACAGTTCTGAATCTTTTTGCTTACACCGGCGGCTCAACATTGGCTGCGGCGACGGCCCATGCAGAAGTTGTGCATCTTGATGCCTCTAAAACAAGCGTTAATTGGGCAAAGGAAAATAAAGAAGAATGTTCCACTGACTTAAAAATCCGCTGGATTGTAGATGATGTCACAAAATTTTGTGAGAGAGAAGTACGCCGCGGAAATTCTTACGAAGGAATTATTCTCGACCCTCCGTCGTTTGGTCGAGGCCCAAATCGCGAAGCATGGCAGATTGAAAAGCACCTTATTACATTGTTAGATTTACTAAAAAAACTTCAGTCCGAAACTTTTAAATTTATTTTGTTGAGTTCACACAGTCATGGTTACACACCTTGTGCCTTGGAGAATTTGCTCGGAGATTTTCATAAGTCGTTGCGACTAACTAGCGGTGAAATGACGGTACAACACTTAGACGATCCTAGACTTTTGCCAAGTGGAGCGTACTGTTTTGGTAGAATTTGAAAACAATGCTCCTAAAATAATCTCCAGTTTTCAAAACGATATTTTTAAAAAATATCTTGCGTTAAGTCGATCGTCAAAAAATTCCGAATTATTTTTAGTTGAAGGCGAAAGAGAAATACGACGAGCTATAGCCATGAAATTCCCCGTGGAATGTGTGCTGGCAGAGGACGCTAAAAATTGGAAAGGTTTTGCAGTTGTGCAACTCGCGCCGCACCTTTTGGCGAAACTTTTGGTTCGAGAAAGCAAAGAATCGGTCGTAGCGGCTTTTTTTAAACCCCCGCAAAATGATTTTTTCGAATTCTTGGAAAAAGCAAATGATGTGAAGTTAACCGTTCTTGAAAATTGCGAAAAACCCGGTAATTTAGGTGCTGTATTACGATCTGCTGTAGCCTTTGGTGTTTCGGGAGTGGTGCTCTTAGGAAAAACTTGCGACCCGTGGCAGGCGAACTGTATTCGTGCGAGTTTGGGTGCTGTTTTTGAAATTCCGATTTTTACTTTGGAAAATGAAGTCTTTTTTGCGGGTTGTAAAAAGTATTCGATTGAAACTTTCGGGGCTTATTTGAATAAAAAATCGCGATCTTTATTCGAAGTAACTTTGCCAAAGAGTTTGGCGTTTATTTTTGGTGCTGAAGATAAAGGTTTAAGTGAAAAAATATCATCACAAGTTTCGCAACTTGTGATGATACCAATGTGGGAATCGAAAACAGTGGATTCGCTTAATCTAGCGGTTAGTACGGCTGTGTTTTCAGCCGAACTGTTTCGTCGTAGAATTACTTAATTAAGCTCGCGAACCAGCACTTTGGTCTTGAGCCTTGTGCGTCGCCATCTTTTTGGTTACATAGAACTTTATTTGAACTTTTTTCGGAATCAATAGAGTTTTCAGCTTCGTTTACGGAATTTATTCCAGGAATTAAATCCAAGTCGAATTTTTTTGTACAGATGGCACCTGCGATGTAAGTATCAAGTCGACATTGAGCTTCAGGATGGCGATCGTTAGTTTTTGTTACAGTATCGGTACTTGGTGTTTCAACTTGTGGGGCAGGTAAATTGTGAAGAGCTGCTAGAAGCTTGGAAAGGCTTTTCCCGCCGACAACTGAGCGAGCGCAAATGGCGCGATCGGTTGCGGCTGTCCAAGCATTTTCGCAAAGGGCGACCACTATGGGCGGAGCTGTTTGCAGTGCTATGGCATTTTCGGCCGGTGAATCTTTCCATATAGCACGGGCACAAGCTTGAGTGGAATAGTAGTCCGACTGGCCTTCGTTTGACATATTTTCGTGATCGAGGATGAACGCGTAACCACCAAGGTGATGACCTAATTCGTGACAGACAACCAATTGAAAACCATCTGGAGTAACTTCCGAACGTCTCGCTAATCCTCCAAACATGGCCACATTCCAGATTTTAGTTTCGCCGTCGGTTTTCTTTTCGGCGTAGGCGTTTACGGTTGTGTCGTCCCAAAGTCTTTCTATGTTAAGTTTCGCTTTGTGTTTTGCAACAATTGGTGCGAAGTATTTTTCGGTTTTCTCGATCATTGCCATGAATTGCTCTTTAGTGATATTCGGTTCGTCACCACCACCATTTAAATTGTCTTGTAAATGCAAATCGTTGTCAGGCATGAATGACTGCGCTTGTGCAAATAATGACGGCGCGACAAAAACACAAAAGGATACCAGAAGGCGTAACACCATGGATGTCTCCCTATATAATTTTTCTTGGAGATTTTCGACGACCGAACATTTCCCGAAAAAATAAATTAACTATTTATTAATATAATTATTTCATAGCTCATCAGTGAAGACAAGCTGGCTGGCCAGTTTTTCCGCGAGGGCTTTTGCGGAGTATTTGGCTAAGGCGCGATTAGAATTCAGTGTTCTGATAGAATTTTTATTTTTCGCAATGAAATTTATTTTGGCAATTGCCGTTTTGCTGAGGTCATGCAAATTGTTTTCTTTAAAAATGCAAGTGGGGTCGTCGATGACAAATGGGATTTCTCCGGAGTCCGAACCTAGTACAGTAGTGCCACAAGCTAAAGCCTCTACGATGACCCGACCAAATTGTTCCCGCCAATGAGGCCGAGTAAGACTGGGTACTATTAAAATGTCTAATGCTCGAAAAAAATCTGGCATATTTCCTGGACTCTTAGCGCCAATATAATCCACGGAAGTAAATTTATTTTCTTCGCAAAATTTTTCTACTTCTGAGCGCAGTGGCCCAGTTCCTGCGATTTTGAATTTCAGAAGCGGAAATTCGGATAATAGATGGGGGATAAGTTTGAGAAAGATTCTTATTCCCTTTTCTTCGAGCAGAGACCCAGCAAAGCCAATGGTCAAATATTCGTCAGGATTTGAGATTTCAGTTGATTTATCGTCAGAAGATTTATCGTCAGACACCCAGCTTTTCGGAAAAAAAACGGTCTCGTCAAACCACAAAGGAAAGTCAATTATTCTGATTTCAGAAAAATTCTGCCGCAGTGTAGTTTTTTGACTTTGTCCGCAGGCGAGAACCGCTTTACACCTTTTTATTAAAAACTTTTGAATTGCAAACATCGGCCACCGAAATTTTTTGTCTATATTTTGAGCTGTGTATAAATAAAACTCAAATGTTCGAGGTAAAAAGATTGTTGCCGCCAAATAAATTCCCAAAGCAGTTACAGAGTAGGGTTCGGCCATGCAGATGATAACAAATCTGGGTGTCTGATGATGTTTCTGATGATGATCGATGGGTGTCTGATGATGATCGATGGGTGTCTGATGATGATCGATGGGTGTCTGATGATGATCGATGGGTGTCTGAAGACAGAAGATCTTCCAGACACCCCGAAACCAAACAACTTGAATGTGCAAAAAAAATACAGGGGTTACGAAGATTTTTCGAAATGCTGACTTTTCCCGCTCATTAAATGGTTCGCAGGTTAGTTTTTGGCTTCCACCCTCAATGAATTTATCCGGGGCTATCAGTGAAACGCTTGAGCCCGATTTTTTAGCAACAATTTCAGCTAGATGCATAAAAAAGCTTCGGTATTGTCTCAAAATTAAACTTTGCCAGATGACTATATAATGTCGGGCCGGAAGATTGTTTGCCGATTGTCTCATCGTATCATTCTGATGGCAGACACCCAGGTTTTCCATTCAAATCATATATTCTATATTATTTTAATAGAATTACTTGATGTTTAATAAAATATAGATTATAACTAGTGAACGTTTCCGATTTACTCAGGAACTAATTTACCAAGCTGAAGTTGCCCTTAAACGCTGTTGTTGGAGTATTTATGAAAAAAAGTCTGTTTGTTCTATCATCCCTATCTATCGCCCTTGTTCTGTATTTAAGTTTAGAGAAAAAATCCGAAGCCGTTGCGACAAACATAGCCGCACAACAAGTCACCCCGAAGCCTCAAGTGAAAAAAATTAAGAAAACCTCTACCAAGGCTCCGTCAAAAGACGAGGCACCTCTGCTCATCTTAAAAACAGCCCAAGACTTTAAACCACAAGTCGAATTGCGCCGTGAAGAAGAAAAAAACAATATTCTAAAATCTCGTTGGATTAATACACAAAAAAGTGACGCTCAAGTTGCACTGTCGCTGAAAAATAAAGGGCCGGATTGCCAATTTAATTGCGACCGTGTTCAAGTCGACTCTATAAGTATTGCTGGGATAAAAATTAACACCGACGCGCCTTATTACAGAAATAACCTTGCTACAGGAAATTTTTTGGCACAGACACCGGCTGTTTATCTCGAATAACGCAAATCCAGCAAAAATCTGGATTGGTTACCACTGTCTTTTCCGTCACTGGCGATTAACCCTCCCGAGCTGCCTTTATCGTCTGACACCAGTTGCAGCTCGCTAGTTCCAAGTGCTGTAATTTTTAGATCTTTGTGAATAAAGTGCTGCAATCCGAATTCTATTTGGCGGTATTTCAGTTGTGTGCGAACAGGTGCAAGATTTGCAACAAGAACATTTCGATCGCTTTCCCCGTATCTTCCTGAAGCCAATATTCCCATTTCTTTATTAATCAAAAACACATGCGCCAGTTCGGCGCTTTTTTGCGTCGTATCGTCCAAATTATATTTCTCGCTGGTAAAATTTTCTTTCTCAAACCTTAAATCCAAAGTTGTATTTTGCAAAAAATTTCCAACAGAAAAATTAAAATTAATCGGAGCTTGCAAAAATTGCCTTGAGACTTTGGATTCTGTCTCGGTCCGATTCGCAAACCCCATCATCAGTGCACTGGAGAAAAAATCCGACTGCCATTTCAGTCTTGCTGCTGCACCTTGATAAGGATTTAGCGCGGTTGCAGCGGTGTCGAAACTTTTATCTGACTTTGCATAAAAATCACCGCGATCGTCGTCACCTTGAAAACCAAAAATATCGTAACTTAAAGAACAACTGGGTTTTGGCAGGGAAACGGTTGGAGTATTCGAACACTCATTCCAATTTAGATATATGGCCGAAAATTTCCGAGGAAATTTTACTTGTCCGGCAAAATCAATAACATCATCATAAGCGCGCTCGTTGTAATCTAATCTGTCGAAAACCCCGAAAAGCAATTTCATCTGTGGCAACGGATCAATATAAACATAGTACTGATCCAAAAGTTTAAGCGAGGGGCTTAGACGATAAGGGTTTCCAGATCGGAAATCAGCTTCGCGGTTCGGATTTGAAGAATATATTTGCGAGTCAGGACGTAGTACGAAAAAAACTCCCGAACCATTTTCAGAGTGCAAATCTGCAGTTATTCGAAAAAGAGAAATTCCTAAAGTCCGCGGCTGGGTTGCTGCAAGGGTCGGGTGCATGACATCAGCTTGGGACGATCCTGGCCTTTTAAGCTCTTGCAACAGACTAAATCCGGCGTCGATTTTAAAAGTAAAACCCTCAGCGCGGCTATCGGTGCGTGGTTCATTTTGAGCGTGTGCAAGGAAATTAATTCCAACCGTCAAAAATCCCAGCGCCAATATTCTGGCCATGGTGAATGTTTTAAGAAAGTCAAAAAATTGGCGATAAGACTGCATATTATAGATTTGCCTTTAATCAAAAAATACCGAAAATTTCATCTCGTGTTTTATACTTAGCACAAAAGTGTAAACCAACTCATCACAATTTATTTTTCGAAAAAAAATTGGCACGATCCTTGAATTCAATTCTTTAAAATATACTGCATTGTTCGTAGCACATTTTTTATTTCCATCAATTTTGGGATTTGGGATCTATGAGTAAAGAAGAAAAACCAAAAGACGAAAAAAAGCCTGAAGCTTCCCCAGAAGATGAAGCTAAAAAAGGCAAAAAGAAAAAGCTGCTAATTTTAATAATCGCAGGTGTCTTGCTTATTGCAGGTGTAGCGGCCGGTGCCATCGTGTTTTTAGCTGGCGGTAAAAAAGGCCACGGCGATGAAGCGGTAAAATCCGAAGAATCAGCAGACGAACATGGAAAAAAAGAAGACGAACACGGTAAAAAAGACGAACATGGCGAACCAAAAAAAGACGAGCACGGTAAAAAAGACGAACATGGCGAAGCAAAGAAAGACGAGCACGGTAAAAAAGACGAACATGGCGAAGCAAAAAAAGACGAGCACGGCAAAAAAGACGAGCACGGTGGACACGGAGAGCCAGAAAAAAAGGAAGCCGAAAAACCTGCTGTTTACGAAGGCAATTTTGGAGAAACATTCTCTCTCACACCGTTTCATCTCAATTTAGGAAACCCGGTTGAAAACCGCTACGTTCGCCTTGAAGTTACTTTGGAATATAAAGGCGGAGACAGCCAAAAGAACGAATTAAAAGCACGGATGCCACAACTTCGAGATGCCATCGTGTCGGTTGTTAGTCGTAAATCTCGAGAATTTCTTTTGACACCAGACGGTAAAGATCAGATGCGGCTTCAACTTAAAAATAAAATAAATGGATTCTTAGATAAAGGAATCGAGACAGTATTTATCACCGATTTGTTAATAGAGTAATTGACTGCGAAGGATTTAACGAATGAATCAAGTTCTTTCACAAAACGAAGTCGACGCTCTTTTATCTGCGGTATCAGATAATAGAGTCGACGATCAGGTGCCCGGATCCGATGCCCCAAGTGGCGCCGGGGTCGTACGTTATGACTTAGCTAACCAAGACCGAATTATTCGCGGTCGAATGCCTACTCTCGATATTATACACGACCGCTTTATTCGCCTTTACCGAATGACACTTTCAAATTCTTTACGCAAAATGGCCAACATTAGTGTCAACTCAACTGGGCCACTAAAATTCTCTGAATTTATGAATTCTCTGCCTCTTCCCTCTTGCTTAAATATCTTGCGCCTTGATCCTTTGCGCGGCGCGGCTGTTATGGTTATTGAATCAAAATTACTTTACGCTTTGGTTGATAGTTTTTTTGGTGGCAACGATGTGCCTTATACAAAAATCGAAGGAAAAGATTTTACCCAAATTGAAATTAAAATTGCGCGTCGTGTTGTGCTTGCGGCAATCGACGATTTAGAAAAAGCGTGGGAGCCTGTTTACCCCTTAAAAATTGGCTATTCTCGTACTGAGATTAATCCACAGTTTGTAGCCGTTGTGCCCCCTTCGGATGTTGTTATCGCAACAACATTTGACGTGGAGCTCGAAAAAGTTTCCGGAACGATCAAAATCGTCATGCCGTATTCGACTTTAGAACCGATTAAATCAAAACTTTCTGTTGGTTTTCAAAGTGAACAATTAGAAGTCGATTTTATTTGGATCAACCGAATTAAAGAACAAATTATGGGAACAACCGCAAATGTTTTAGTTCCACTCGGCAACGCAAATATTTCGGTTCGTGATTTAATGGAATTAGAGAGCGGTGATATTATCCAACTCGATCACGACGCTACTTTGCCTTTAAACATTCTCGTTGAAGGCATTCCCAAGTTTAAAGCCATTCCCGGATTGGCAAAAGGAATGCGGGCCGTGAAAATTACAGAGACCTTATCTTAAAACCCTGCAAGGAGAATTAAAATGGCTGATACAACCACAAATCCAGACGAGTTTGGCTTAGGCGCTGATTTTGATCAAGCTTTGTCCGATGCATCCGGTGCAGATACCCAGACAGCCAGTGAAAAAGCCGACGACGATGCCAATCGCTCGAATAATTCAGACGACAACTCATCTAGCCGAAATCGTACGGATTTTTCGAAGCTTAAAATGATTTTGGATGTACCACTAAAAGTCTCTGTGGAACTTGGACGAACAAAAATGCTGGTCAATGATCTGCTGCAACTTGGTCAGGGTTCCGTTATTGAGCTCGACAAAATTGCCGGCGAGCCCATGGAAATTCTTGTGAACGACAAACTCGTCGCGATGGGTGAAGTTGTGGTTGTGAATGAAAAATTTGGTGTGCGACTAACCGATGTTGTGTCGCAATTTGGTTTAGGTGATTTTGGTCCAGCCCGTGACGCAAGTTAATAAGGTGAAGAATATGTTTTTAAAATATACCCTAATTTTATTTTCGTTCAATGTTTTTGCAGTAGAAAGATCGCAGAACGAAACAGCTGCCGATAAAAGTCTATTTGAAAAAAAAGAAGAATCTAAAACCTTGACGTTAGGACTTGTTGATGGCGAATCAGATGATTTGTCATCGGTAGTTACAGCACGGTTTAATTTAAATTTATCTACTGAAACTCCCCAAATTGAAGATCACGGAACTTTTTTGCAAGTTAAGCTACCGGGAGTGTTAATTCCAGAAAGTGGAAAATTTGTCGATGTGAAAAGTCCTTACATCACCAAAATAGCATCGTTTCAAGTTAACGAAAACACCGGCGCGCTGCGGCTATTTTTAAATACCGATGCGGCAGTTGTGAAGCTTGCTACAAAAGCTGAAGTTTTGGGCGACCGGTTGCTCATTTCGGTCGATCACAATAAGCTCGCACAGCTCATTGTTAAACCTACGGAGGAAAAAGCTTCTGCAGAACAGTTTGTAAAAACCGCTGCGGTCAAATCAGATATTTTAGATCAAGAAAAAAAACTCGAAGCAAAAAAAGAACTAGGTGTAGGTTCGTCACTTCAAACTTTGCAACTTGGTGAGAAAATGACCATGGCAACGGTTTTTTCCGGCGTTATGATGGCAGGCTTTCTAATGATTTTGACTATTAAAAGACTACGGCGCAAAAAATTTAGTTTTGAAGATGCAGAGGAAGAACAAGCTTCCGTTCCAGTCAAAATGAAACTGCTATCAAGTATGGCGGTGGTTGGAAAACAGCGTTTAAGTTTGGTTCAAGTTGGAGATCAACAAATTCTTTTGAGCGTATCGCCGGAATCAATAAGCTACATTGCAACTATTCCAAAAAAAGGCCAAACTTTTACCGAACATTTAGTCGCGGAAAATATGCAGGCTGCAAATGTTCCGAATAATTCGCGATTAAAAGCACCTCAACCGCCACAGCAACCCCAACTGACTCAAACCATTCCTGTTCGCCAGTCGATGCCCGCACCACGAGCATCCGTACCCACAAATAAAATTGCTGCACCAAAACCAACGGATCCAAGTGTAACTGGTAATCTTGCTGCCAATAGTCAGTACGAAGATATTTCCCGAGCCATAAGAGAGCGGCTAAAAAAACTGCCACACATTTGAAAAAGAGAAAAAAAATGGGTCACCCCATCACGATTTTAAAATTGATATGTCGATTTGCTTTTGCTTCTTTTGCCTGGAGCTCGCATTCTGTTGTGTACGCCGCAGCAAAATTAGGAAGCACCTCACCTGCCGTGTCGTTTAACTTTTCAGATTTAGATGACAGCGGCGCCATGGTACCTGCTTTAAAGATAGTATCGTTGCTTACGGTTCTTTCAATTGCACCGGCCATTTTGCTGATGATGACTTCGTTTACGCGAATTCTTGTGGTGCTAAGTTTTTTGCGCCAAGCACTTGGTACAACCACCATGCCACCCAATCAAGTTGTTGTGGGTCTGGCACTTTTTCTTACGATGTTTACCATGGCGCCAATTTTTCAACCTATTCAAGACAGGGTTTTAATTCCGCTTGCAGAGCATGCGATTTCGCCTGAGCAGGCTCTGCTAGAAGCCTCGAAGCCGATCAAAAAATTTATGATTGCCGAAACAAGGGAAGCCGACCTTGGCCTTTTTTTTGGAATTTCAAAACTGGATAAACCAAAGTCTCCGTCCGACATTCCCATGACGATTTTGGTTCCGGCATTTATGATTAGCGAACTTAAAACGGCGTTTCAAATTGGATTTTTAATTTACATACCTTTTTTAATTATCGATATGGTTATTTCTTCGGTTCTCATGGCCATGGGAATGATGATGTTGCCGCCAACAGTTGTATCGCTACCGTTTAAACTTGTACTTTTTGTGTTGGTAGATGGTTGGGCATTGATTGTCAATTCACTTGTAAAAAGCTTCCACACATATTCATAGGATTTTTATGACTGAGCAAAGCATAGTTGATTTAATTGGCCGAACCATGTGGGTCACGATGCTTATCGCAGCACCCGTTCTTATTTCAACTTTATTAATTGGCTTAGTCGTATCCGTCTTTCAGGCGGCCACACAAATCAACGAACAAACCTTGTCTTTTATTCCCAAAGTTATTGTTATGACCGTAGCTTTGATATTTTTCGGGCCATGGATTATTCAAACACTTCTGCATTTTACGCGAGACGTATTTAATGGAATTCCAAATGTAACCAGGTAAATAATTTTATGTTTGATATTAATACTCCCAAGATCTTACTAATCGCTTTGATGTTTATCAGAGTCGGGGGTGTTATTTTTGCGTTGCCGATTTTTGGCGAAGACCAGGTACCCGTGCGCGTAAAAATTCTTCTCGGAGCAGTCTTGACGTTTGCCTTGTATCCTGTGGTTTTTAATAACTGGAGCGCCGGGCAGATTGCAAATTTAACTCACATTGAAATGTTTGTGATGCTTATTTTTAGGGAATTACTAATTGGATTAAGTTTGGGCTACGTTGCCAAACTTATGATCGATGGAATTCTCATGGCTTCAAATTTGGTTGGTTTTCAGATGGGCTTTGGAACGGCGCAGCTATTTTTACCAACTGCCGATGATAAAGTAACCTCATTCATGGCCCTCAATCATATCTTAATTATTATGATATTTTTAGCATTAAACTATCATCATCTTTATATTCAAGCCATCTACGAAAGTTTTAAAATTATTCCGCTAGGATTAGCTTGGCCCAAAGCAAGTTTTTTTGAATTTCTTATTCCACTTTCGGCATCGATGTTCGTCAGTGCTCTTCAGCTTGCGGCACCCATTGTTGTAGCGCTGATGTTTTCAACCATGGCGTTGGGCCTGATTGCAAGGACCGTTCCGCAAGTGAATGTTTTTATAGTTAGTTTTCCGGTTAATTTTTATCTCGGAATTATTATTTACGTGGCCACGCTGCCGCTTATGCCCGGTTGGCTAAGTAATCATTTTAGTGGACTACATGGAACGCTACAAAAAACTTTAGCGTTACTGGTGAGGTAATAAAAATGGCTGATGCCGACACAGAACAAGATGATAAAACCGAAGACGCCACCGCTGAGAGGCGAGAGGAATATCGTGAAAAAGGGCAGCTTGCTGTTTCGAAAGAACTAACCGGTGCTATTGGAATGTCTGGTATCATCCTCAGTCTTGGCTACCTAACTCCAACGGCCGTGATTCGACTGCAGAAAAATCTCTGCCAAAGTTTTTCAAATTTTACGCGTGCAGATTTTACAGTAAAAACTGTCACGCGAATTTTATCTTCCCACTGGATTGATCTATTGACTATTATCGTCCCGCTTTTTCTGGTGATATTTTTGATCGCAAGTTTGTCAACGTTTTTGCAGACTCAATTTAACTGGTCGTGGGAAAAACTTGAGCCAAGTTTTGAGCGTTTAAATTTCTTTTCGGGCATCAAACGCATGATGAATATGGAAGCGCTGGTTGAATTATTAAAAAGCCTAGGTAAATTAGGTGCTGTAAGTATGGTGGCTTTCTTAATTATATATTCAGAACGCCAGCAGTTTCCGGGCCTAATGAATATTCCATTTATGTCTTCGTGGAAGTATTTTTTTAATATTTTATTTCAACTTCTTTGGAGTGTGACGTTTTTTCTGTTGGCGATTGCAACAGGCGACTATGTTTTTAATTATATGAATTTAGAAAAGCAAATGCGAATGACCAAACAAGAAGTGAAAGAAGAAACAAAACAGCGCGAAGCAGATCCTCAGATTAAAGCAAGAATCAAACGAATGGCCAGAGAAATTTCCAACCGCAAAACTTTGGAAAAGACTAGGGCCGCAACTGTCATTATCACTAACCCCACTCATTACTCAATAGCTATCCAATATGAAATTGGAATGGTGGCCCCAAAAGTTCTGGCAAAAGGTATCGACTTCTTGGCGCTGAGGATGCGTGAAATAGCTGAAGAGGCTGATATCCCACGGGTTGAAAATCGGCCACTGGCAAGAGCCCTTTACGATCAAGTAGCAGAAGGTCAAGAAATTCCCGTTGAAATGTACAAAGCGGTTTCAGAAGTGATTCGTTATATTTTCCAAATCAAGGGCGTTCGCATTCCACAAAAAGTTACAACTTAAAGTTAGAGGATTTTGTAGATTATGGCTTCTTTAGCCCAAAAGAAAAAAGCAGAACCGGCGCCCACTCCCATTAGTGTGATGTCGATGATTAAAAGTCCTGACGTCCAGTTGGCAGTAGCCCTGGTCGCTGGTATTTTTGTAATGTTTATTCCACTTCATCCAATGATTATGGATATTTTAATTGCAATGTCGATTACCGGTTCGATTTTTATTCTTTTAGTCTCCACGTATATTAAAGAGCCGCTGGAATTTTCAACTTTTCCTACAATGCTACTTTTGACTACGGGTTTTAGACTTGCTTTAAACGTTGCTTCAACCCGTGCGATTTTACTAAATGGGGCTACAGGTGACGTCAGTCGCGTAGTGCAAGCTTTCGGAACGTTTGTTGTTGGTGGTAATTATTTTGTCGGAATTACGATTTTCATAATTTTAAATATTGTGAACTTTTTTGTTATTACAAAAGGTTCTGGTCGGGTTGCGGAAGTTGGAGCGCGTTTTACGTTGGACGCTATGCCTGGAAAGCAGATGGCAATTGATGCCGAACTCAACGCAGGAATGATCGACCGGGACGAAGCCAAAAAACGCAGACGCAAAGTCGAACAGGAAGCGGACTTTTACGGCTCCATGGACGGAGCAAGTAAATTCGTCCGCGGAGATGCGATCGCAGGGATTATTATTACGGTAGTAAATATCGTAGTGGGACTTATTCTTGGTGTGGTTCAACATAATTTATCATTTAAACAGGCCGCAAATATTTACACAATATTATCGATCGGAGATGGTCTTGTGGCCATCATTCCTTCGATCTTAATTTCTGTGGCTGCTGGTATCGTGGTGACGCGGTCAAGCAACTCCACAGGCTTAAGCGAAGAAATTTCAAGCCAGATGATTTTTCACACCAAAGCCTTGTACATCTGTTGCGCTCTTATGGGATTAATGGCGATTTTGCCAGGATTTCCATTCTTTATTTTTGCATTGTTATCGACCATGTTTTTCTTTTTAGGAAAATATTCGACAAAGGTTGTGGACCAAAAAAACCGAGCCGCAGCCGCAGAAATAAGTAGCAAAAGTAAAACCGCAGAAGGTGCTTCTGATTCCGTAGAAAATTTATTGCACCTCGATACTCTAACTTTGGAAGTCGGAGTTGGGCTTATCCCGCTGGTAGATTCTGCACAAGACGGCGAAGTTTTAGACCGGATCGTATCGTCTCGAAAACAATTTGCCCAAGAACTTGGAATCATTGTGCCGCAAGTTATGGTGCGAGATAATATTCAGCTTAAGCCCGGCGAATACCAGATTCTTCTGAAAGGAAATGCGATCGGCAAAGGGAATTTAATGGTCGATTATTTCCTAGCTATGGACCCAGGAGATATTACGGATCCCATCCAAGGCATTAAGGCGAAAGAACCGGCATATGGGCTCGATGCGATTTGGATTAAACTAAACCAGAAAGAAGAGGCATCGTTTCGAGGCTACACGGTAGTGAACGGATCGACGGTTATCGTCACGCATCTTACCAAGCTTATTGGTGAATATGCCCATCATTTATTAGGCCGCCAAGAAACCCAAAATCTGATAGACGCGGTTAAACAAGATCATCCAAAAGTTCTTGAAGAAGTTTTGGCTACCGATCGTTTAACTCTCGGTGATGTGGTGAAAGTATTGCAAAATTTACTCGCCGAAAATGTTAGCATTCGAGATTCTTTGACGATTTTTGAAACTCTTGCAGATCACTCCAAAACCATTAAGAATCCGGATATTTTAACGCGCTACGTTCGTAAATCTTTGGGACGTGGTATAATTAAAAAATATCTAGCGAACGAAAAAACATTACACGTGGCAACCTTAGACCGAGGTGTTGAAGACATGTTAGTGAGCACTCTTATTCAGCAAGAAGATGGCACAACGTTCTTAAATGTTGAGCCGAAAATGGCCGAGTCTTTGCTGAATAATATTGCCGGGGTATTACGGCAATTCGATGTGCACGGTACCCTGCCTGTACTGTTGTGTGGTTCGCGGTTGCGGTGGGATTTGCGCAGGTTAGTAAATCGTTTTGTGCCCGGAATTACGGTACTTGCTTTTGATGAAATACCGAGTGAAGTTCAGACTCAAAATGTTGGTGTTGTAACCGTTTAGTTTATTTAAATTTTATTGGGGAGGGTATCTCACATGGACGTGAGGACTTTTGAAGCGCAGAAAATGAAAGATGTGATAGCCACTGTAAAACGTGAGCTCGGTCACGATGCAGTAATTCTTTCAACTAAAGAACGAGTGAATCCAAACGCTAATGGCATGAAAACCTACGAAGTAACCGCGGCGCGGGCCGTAGATTCCAAAAAATTATCTGGTGCTTCTACCGGCGCAACTTCTATGCAGTCCAATACTGTGACGCCGGATTGGGCTATGCACCTTGAAAACAGCTTAAAACATGACTTCAAAAGTGCTTTCCAAAAAATTCCACACAAAAATTCTAGCGTTCTTCTGGAAAGTGGCGTGCGTGAAATTAAAAATATTCTTGTAGAGATGATTCGCGATGGCCAGGCAAAATTCCTGCAAAATATTCCGACCTATCTAGAAGATATTAGTTTGAGTTTACGCGGAATGAATCTCGACGAATCTGTGATTAGCGAAATGATGCGTCATCTAAAAAATCTTCCGACACCAGAAGAATTGCAAAAAAGTAATCTCACGCTAGACTACTATCGCTCGGAAGCCATTAGATGGTGTATGAAACGAATTAAAATTGCGCCGAAATGGAGTATTCATGCCGGAAGTGCCGGCGCAACAGCTGTGCATATACTACTGGGTGCCGGTGGTGTTGGAAAATCTTCGACCGCGGCAAAAATTATTTCCCACTATGCTTTAAAGGAGAAAATTTCAACTCTCATTATTCACTACGACGGAGACCGAATTGCTTCGGGTGAACAACTTAAAGTTTACGCAAGAATTATTGGAGTGCCGTTTATTTCAGTAACTAATCTTGCGGAAATTCCTGCGATTGTAGCTGCAAAAAAAGACGTGGACTTGATTATTATCGATACCCAAGGACGCAATCCAAAGGTTGGAGAAAGTCTCGATGATTTTGAAAGTCTAAAATCCATGCGGACCCCGTGTGAGTTTCACTTGGTTCTTTCCGCAACAGAAAGACAAGAACACATGGAAAAAAATATAAAGTTTTACAGCGATATTGGGCTGCATTCTTTGATTTTCACAAAGCTCGATGAAAGCTGGATATACGGAGATATTTTTAACGCAAGTAATAAATGGAGTATTCCGTTGAGTTTTTTTAGCACCGGCAAAAATATTCCCGAAGATTTCGAACGCGCAACAAAAGATCGAGTCATTGAACGCCTATTTGGTATTTCATAAGGTAACGAAAGAACTATGAATTCAAAATTAATTGCAATTGGCAGTGGCAAGGGTGGTGTTGGCAAAACCCTTACAACAATGAACTTGGCGATGAGCTTTGCCAATTTTGGTAACAAAGTACTTATTCTGGATGGTGATTTGGGCTTATCCAATGTGGATGTTTTGGCCGGAATAAAAACCCAAAAAACAATCGACGACATCATTACCAATGGCGCCACTATTCAAGATATTGTTTTTCCAATGGCTAAAAACATCAACCTTATCTCTTCTGGAAGTGGGTTATTTAATTTAGCCAATTTACCACGCTATAAGCGGCAGATTCTTTTTGATCAAATGCAAGGTTTTACCACAAATGACGATTTAGTTTTAGTGGACACAGCCGCAGGAATTAGTGACCAGGTTCTGCAATTTCATCAAGCTAGTGATATTTCCGTGATTGTAGCGACACCGGAGCCGCATAGTTTAACGGATGCTTACGCGTTGATAAAAATTCTTAGTGAAGAAATTAATCGCAAGGAATTTTATATTGTTATTAATCAAGCTCGATCGGTCGAAGAAGGGCAGCATGTTTTTTTGCGACTAAATGAAGTGGCCATAAAATTTCTTAAAGCCAAATTGCATTTCTTGGGCGCAGTCGCTCATGATCCCGCGTTAAATTCTTTGATTTTACGGCGCCAAATTTTATCAGACAAAACCTTGAAGACAGTAGCCGGCCAAAATTGGATCGAGGTCGCTCGAAATCTGCACTCAGCGTGTGGACTTATAAATCGCGGAGCGAATGTGACTGAACTTTTTAATTCGATGATTTGGTGCAGGGAGGGTGGTGCTTATGAAAGCTCTCGTCAAGCGATATAAACAAGATACTCAAGGTGTAGATGGTAAACTCCGCGATCAGTTAATTATGGACTACGCGAATCTTATTCGCTTTGTGGCTCAGAGAATTGCGTCACGTTTGCCTGCAAATATTGAAGTCGATGATTTAATTAGTTCGGGCGTTATTGGGTTGATGGACGCCATCGAAAAGTATGACCCATCGCGTGACAATAAATTTAAAACGTACGCGGAATTTCGCATTCGCGGTGCAATTCTAGATGAGCTTCGAACTCAAGACTGGGTACCGCGGTCCGTACGCGACAAAGCAAAACGCATCGAACGCGCATTTCAGGAATTGGAACAAAGATTTGGTCGGCCAGCAACTGATGATGAAGTTTGTACGGCTTTAGAAATGACCACCGAAGAGTATTTCGATATGGTTTCCAAAGTGAAATCCATTTCGCTTATTTCTATTGACGACTTAACAGGTCCTGGACAAACCGACCGCAGAAGTTTACTGGATTCCATTGAAAATCCTTCGTCAAAAAATCCCTTTGCGCAATTAAAATCTAAAGGCGTCAAGGAAATATTAATGAAGCATATTGATGATCTTCCTGAAAAGCAAAAACTTGTTTTGTCTTTGTATTATTATGAAGATTTAAATTTAAAAGAAATCGGAAGAATTTTAGAGGTTACCGAATCTCGAGTGAGTCAGCTTCACACCCAAGCCGTAATTAAACTGCGTTCAAAAATTAAAAACGTATTGATCGATTAAAGGGGACTCAAGATGTCGAATGAAATTTTAGATAAAGTTTTAAATGATGGTTTAAATGATGGTTTAAATGAAGGCATTATCACTACGGAATTTGTTGGTGAAACAATTGAAGTTGTAAAAAATCAATTCGATAAAACACTGATTCGCGACTACCCAAAATCCAATCGCAAGGTCACTTTAGAAGTGGGACCGTATAATCTTTCTGCCGGCAAATCCGCAGACGTAGCTACGCATTCGATGCATATTTCTCCTTTTGGACTGGAATTTGCGGCACCCTGTGATTTCCCCCAGGGCTCCCTTTTGCGTATTGATGTCTCAATCCCTGACTACTGGTCGCGCAAAAAAAAGTTTGTTGAATACCAAAGAATCGACGCTCCGAATACATTTCGCATTTTGGGAAAAGTTGTTGGCAGCGAAGAGTTTGGCAAACGCGGCAAGAAAAAACTCATTACCATTCAGACCGTAAATATCGACGAAGTGGACGACCAGGTTTTGAAATCTTTTCTAGAAGAATAAGGAAGTTTTAAAATGATTTTGGGAATGTTAATTTTGCTTGTTGTCCTCGATATTGGAATTGTGGGAGCAATGTATTTTTTAAGTAAAAAACAGGCGGTGCAGTCTGATCTGTTAAACGAAATGATGGACGAGCGTGGTGTTTTAAGCGAGATGCGTGCGGCCATCAAAGATGAAGTAGAAGATGCGCTGGCGCGGATTTCAAAAATAAGCGACAAAGTCAAAGTCATAGCTACAGAAATTGAGATGGAAACACAAGGTGGAAACGGCAGTATTAAAGCGGAGCTTGAATTTGCCGTGCTGGAATTTGAGAAGAAATTTGATCAACCCGCAAAAATGCTTGAGCAGAAACAAGTCTACATAGAGCAGTTGCTAAAAAAGCTTCAAGGCGAGAAAGTACTTTTTCAGAAAATGATGCAGCGTGCAGAAATACTGACAAAAGTTTTGGATTCCAAAACGACTGTGCAGAGTGTTTTAGAAGAAATCGAAGACAAAAAAATTATCGACGTAAGGTCCCTTTTGTCGCGCGGAATTAAACAAGAACGCATCGCGCGGGAACTTGGTATGAGCGAAAACGAAGTAAAAGTCATAGCATCGTTGAGTTAAAATCAGGTGAATTGGGACGCAATTTCTATGCGCAGGTGAAGGTTTCTACGATTACTGCGTTTCCAGTCCTTGGCATTTGCCTTTTCATTGACTTAAGCTTTGGGCATGATGGTGATCGTCGCCTCGGGACGTTTGCCGTCCACCTTTTCGAACAAGGATAGCATCGGGACTACGGAGATCAATTGCTTTTAAACCGCAATATTTGTTTTCTACTCTATTGCTGATAACGGATGAAACTGAAAAGATTTTTAATACACATCTACTTTTTTTGGTGGCTCAGCTTAGGTAAATCGTTCAGTGCAATGCCTCTAGTCTAGAATCACGATCAGTGCGCCGAGAAAGCTCGGAAAAGGCAAATGCAAAAGACTCGAGTAGCGCCACGACGTTAAATTCACGATAACTGCGTTGCTAGCTGCTCGAAAAAGCTCATTTACTAGTGAGTAAACTCCGCTTTTCTCGCCACTTCGCGTCTTGTTTTCCCCAGTTTAACGTAGTTGTAGTTGACGCTGACGCGAAAATCTTGAAAAACATTACCCGTGCAGAAAAATTGCTCTTTCCCTCAATGATTCCGTGGATTGACATTCAAAAAAAAATCATCGAAGATATTTAGATGTTTAAGTCAAAAGAAAATATTTCGAAGCAACCTGTAAAAAATCACCCGTGGCGATTATGTCCAAATGGTTTTCACTGGGTGCGCGAGCATAAAAGAGAAACCAAAAATGGTTCAATTGGCGTTGTGTCTTCACATTGCGCAAAGAATCCTTCGAGTAAGGACCATCTTTATTCGGATGAAATAAAGAAGATGATGGAGCTAAACTCAAACAAAATCAAACTTCTTCCCTGTCCAGATAATTTGGGTTTAAAGCAGTGGCGCAAAAATTACGATCTGTACACAGCATTTTGGTCAAAGTATTGGAATGATGTCTTTAAATTTAAAGAACCCATAGATGCAAATCTTATCAAGGCACTAATTGCGACTGAATCCGACTTCAACCCGAAAGCCAAAGTAAAGGCCAGCACTCGAAACTTTGCTAGAGGCCTGATGCAAGTTACTGATCAGTCGCAACGAATTTTGAAAAATAGCAAAGGTGAACTTAAAGATCATTTCATATCGGTTACGAGAGAAGGACTTTTTAATCCAAGTATAAATATATGTGCTGGTATCAGGTGGTTTGTTCAAAAGAAAAAGTTGCTTTCTTCAAAGCTTAAACGTGAAGCAACTTGGTATGAGGCTGTTGCAGAATATAAATCTTACGATCAAGATTGGGATAAAAATCCCGAGCAAAAAGAAAAATTTGATCATTATTTGCAACTTTTGAATAAATGTGATCAGAACAAATGATCCGATTTTTACCAATGTTGATTTTTTATGGGTTTGAAGCACTAATATTCGCATCACCACAGTCGCCCAAATTAGGCCACTCATTCGAAAAATACGGTGTTTTAAATCACCATGACCTCACTGACGAGCTGGGTGGTTTTGATGTAGCAGAGCCAGCTGTTTCGGGTGTCTCAAATATTAATGTTTGGCAGTGTTTCAAAAACGTTGATTACAAAATCCGTTGTACCAAAAGTCACGATGAACTTTCGGATAGAGATTCGGCTTACACCATCCATTTTGACGTTTTTAATCATCAAAAAAGCATTCAAAGCTACTCGATTCGTCGCGCATACAGTTCTTGGGGTTGTACTTATCATCGCAAAACATGGACAAACATTCTTCATCGTCAAAGTGCCTTTTGTGTAGCCGGCTCTCATTATTATCAAACAGAGGCTTATTATAAGGGAAAAATTTTAAAAATGAATCACTGGGATTTGGCAAAGATTAAATCGAAAGCAAAATTAAATTGGTCTTATTTTTTGTAATCGTAAATCTGTAAAATTGCTGGCAGTTACCCATATAGGAAAAAGACGCAAAACCCCTACTCCGTAAATTTTCGATCACCATCACGGCTAGGATCAAGTTAAAGGATAAGTCTGCAGCAACGTTTAAATCAACGCATAAAGTCTTGATACCGAGTCCCTTTTCAAGCTGCAGGTATCTCATACACTGAGCCGTTTGCTTTCACGTTCAAATTGACGTTCACGTCGCCATAGTCTTACCTTGATGGTGATCGTGATCGAAAATTACGGGGTAGGGTCTTTGGGCCTTTTTCCTATATAGGTAACTTCCATGTAAAACTGCATTCTGACATTATAAAAAACAAATAATTTGGTCCCAAGACCGGGAATCGAACCCAGATCTGAAGCTTAGGAAGCCCCTGTTCTATCCGTTGAACTATCTCGGGAAAAGATTCCGCTGTGGCCTGCTATTTACTTCCCTACTAAAACTTTATCCGTGCTGCGAATGTTAGCTGAGGAACATTCAGATTCGCCGTGATGTTATCATCTTTGACATCATTAATTTTTACACCGGAAAAATTATACTGATGATGAGCTATAGATAACCCCGTTATAAATTCAAAACGATCACTAACATCAAATACCAAATCATAACCGCCGCCGTAAACAATCCCCCAAGCGGAATCTGACTTTAAAGTCATATCTAAATACTTTCCATCTAGCCGGCCCGTGGCAGCTCCGCCAAACAAACTTACAACTCCAAACATTCCGGTTCCCAAGGAATAACCATAGCCAAATTTTGGGGTTAAACCAAAAACAGGAACAGAAAACTTTGTATCGCCGCCAACATTTAAATTTCCGAAAAACACATCTAGAGACACTTCGAATCGATCCCAACTGTTATTTTGAACAAGCAAACCCGGTTGAAAATGCCCTAAAAAGGCAATACCTGGATTTGAACTTTTATCAGCAGAATAAGCCTGGCCAACCCCCAAACCAGCGGTCACAAAACCTCCACCTTTGGAATTTTTTTCGACTTTTGGAACCTCTCGGGCTTTTTTTAAGCGCGCCTCAAAATCATCGGAATCGTCGACCTTATCTGCCGCACGTAGAGCGCCAAACGGAAGGACCAATGTAAACATTAGGATGTGTAAAAATTTCGATTTCATAGTTTCCTCACTTAATTCTTGTTGAATTCAGACCGCAAAAACACTACCTTCATAATTCTAAAAAAGAATTGAGGTTTAAACTAGCATGGCATCCAACACAAGAAAAGTTGAAAACGTACGGGCAAACAAAAGAACAAAAGCCGGACTAAAACGTAAAAACAAGTTAAAACTACACGGGTCTACACGTCCTCTGTTAGCTTTAGACAAGCCTAACGCCCATGAATTGGCACAAAAAAAACCTAAATCTGCATGAAGATCTCCGCAAGCGATTTAGATGTTGATCTTCTATCGTCTGCTCTATTAGGTAAAAAAATCGATGTGGTGGTCTCGGGTTCCATTGGAGCTGTAGAGGCGCCGCGTTTTTTGCGTGCTCTGCGTCGTCTCGGGGCGACCGTAACACCTTGGCTCACCCGAGGCGCTGCCCAATTTACAACACCCATGGCTCTGGGCTGGGCAGCAGGTGGTGTCGAAGTCGTAACCGATTTTTCGCAATCGGCTAAACATATCGCCGCAGGTGATGCTTGCATTATTGCTCCGGCCTCCGCAAATTTCATCGAAAAGATTATTTCTGGCCGCATGGATTCGGCGTCAAGTTCTCTGGTACAAAGTTATTTAGGACAGAAAAAACCGGTTATTGTTATTCCTAATATGCACGATTCCCTTGCGCATTCGCCATTTATCGAAAAAAATCTCCAAGCGCTTAAAAACTTCGCTACCATAATTTCTCCCAGGCACGAAGAGCACAAGCTTAAGTTTCCAGATCCGGCCACTGCGGCATTGCAATGTGCCCACTGGATTAATAAAAAAAAATCTTCAATATTTATAACCCTTGGGTCCACGCGCAGTTATTATGACGAGGTGCGTTACCTGGCAAATTACTCCTCCGGAGCCATGGGCACAGAAATTTGCAAGCAAGCTTTTGCTCGCGGTTTTGATGTGAATGCAATAGTAGGCCCGTGCGAAATGAGACCCGATTTTTTGGAAAATTATCAGACGATAGTTACCGCAGAAGAAATGCTCGAGGCTGTGAGAAATACGCCCGATAAAAACGTAGCAGCTTTTTTCGTGGCAGCTGTTTTGGATTATGGCTTTGCACAAAAAAATCCTGGTAAAACTCGATCGGGTCAAAAAGATATTCAGACAACCTGGATTCCCACGCCTAAAGTTATTGAAGCTGCTAATCATTGGACCGCAAACAAAATTGCTTTTAAATATGAAGTAGCGGCGGAGAATCTTGAGGAAATCGCTTTGAAATATATCGATCGATATAAATTACTCGGGTGTTTTGTGAATTTAAAAAAAGACGTAAGTGAAAAAAATCACAGCGGAATACTTTATCGAAAAAATCAAAAACCATTGGAATTAACCAGTAAAAAAGACATCGCCGAAACCCTTATTGAAATTTCCTTAGCATGAAAAAATATTTTTTATTTGTGTATTTTGTTTTCCTGCTTTTGGCGACGCTTCCTTTAACCTGCCTTTTTATTCATATTTTTGCTCAGATTCGTAAACGAACGAAATATTGGCAGGGAGGTCCCAATGAAATGGCCGAACTTTGGGCGCGGTTTTTCTTTTCGGTAATGCCTGGGTGGCATATAGAAATTCTAGGCCGAGAAAACCTTGTGCCAAAAAACCAGACCGTAATTTTTGTCGCCAATCACCAAAGCATGGCGGACGTTTTTATGATGTATCTTTTGGGTCATCACTTTTCGTTTATCGCCAAGGAATCCGTGTTTAAATTTCCTATCATGGGACCAACCGCCACTGTTTTGCGTAATGTTCCTCTGAAGCGCGGCGACCGCAAAAGCGCTGAAACTGTGCTGAATCGTTGCGAAGAACTTTTAAGAGAAGGCATGTCGGTTTTTCTTTATCCAGAGGGAACGCGTTCCACCACTGGGGAGCTTTTGCCTTTTAAACCGGGGGCATTTCATCTGTCAAAAAAACTTGGCATTCCTATACAGCCTTTGGCTGTGATGGGTGCAAAAGATCTGCTCCGCAAAGGTAGTTTTTTCCCCAATTCAGCCAACGCAACAATTACGATTCTTCCGCTGATTTTCCCAACGGAAAATATTTCGGTTGAAGAAATGGCAACTTCTGCCCGTGAGATTATTTCTAGAAAATTAGCGAGTACTACGAGTGATACGCCGGTAGCCTAAAGGCTGAACGGGTCGCGCAGCATTTTTTTGCAACAAAATAAGTTTATCAATCCACTGTTTGTCGACAGATTTTGGATCGCTTAAAACGAGCCACATGGCTGGCCCACAAGGTGGCTCGGTTGCCGAACCTTTGTAAAAGTAATAATTTTTGTGAGTCGGCAAAAATTGCGTTAAATCCTGCCTCTCTGAGAATTCATCTTCGGTGGAAAATTTTGGCAAAACCCATGCTGGTCGAAATGTTTTTGATTTAACCAAAAATAAAACACTTAAAATAAGTTTTTTCCCTGCATGATCTGCATGATTCAATTGCAGCTCAGCTTCGTAAGGCAATCCTTTAATTGCATGTTCGCTTGGTGTTTTTAATGCAACAGATTGCAGATCATAGGGATCACCTTCAAACACCACGTACGATCCCGGGCTAACGGTTCCAAAAACGCGGCCATTTTGAAATTGCAAAGTTAAATCATTGAGTTTGTATTTAAATTCTAAGGGCTTTAATTTTTTGTCGTTCTCAAAATTTTCGATATCTACTGGAGACTGGCCGGTTTTAGCGCCGCAAAGTTTAAAATCGGGATGGATTTCAGACCAGTAATTAGGGCCAACACTTCCTGAATAGCTCCACCTGGTGTCAGCAGAGCTTCGAGATGGGATGTTTTTTTCCGAATGATTTTCATGATCTTTGTCATCATGTTCTTCTGGTTCTTTAGATTCTACTTTTGGTGCGCTTTTTTCATGTTCTAAAGCCTCAATTTTTCGCCGAAGGTCTGTGGCTTGTTTCTCTTCGTAATTGGTGGAAAGCCATTTCGAAATTCCTGATAGGGCTAAAAATAGCATACCGGTAGAAAAAATCCCTGCTAGCCAAGCAGTGGTCTGGTCCATTCGAATGATTGATCTAAAAGCGGGTTTTTTCATATCTGTTTATTTTAGCAGAATTCAACCAAAATAGTCAGGCTCGTTCCCAGGAATCCATTTTATGTTGCAACCCAATGAGGTTTTTTGTACAGCAGAAACCGGAGTACCGCTCAAAACCGCGTCGAGCGCGTTTTTAAGTGCGCTGCCTGAAGGTGGTATGTCATTTCCAGGTCTTGAATCGTCCATTTGACCGCGGTAAATAAGCTTTTTTTGTTTGCCAAATATATAAAAATCCGGTGTGCATGCCGCGCGAAATTGTTTAGCAACACTTTGGGATTTATCAAAAACATAAGGGAAAGAATAGCCCACCCGCTTTTTTTCGGTGATCATTTTTTCGGGCCCGTCATCAGGATAATTAATGGAATCGTTTGAGTTAATTCCGACAAATTGGATGTCTTTTTTCGAGTATTCTTGAGTTAAAGCAACCAGCTCTTTTTGGACGTGGATAACAAAAGGACAATGGTTGCAAATAAACATTACGACCAGGGCGTGAGGAATCGTTAAATTCTCGGTTGTAAAAGCCTCACCTTCCGGATTGGAAAGGCTAAATTCTGGAAGCCTTGTACCGAGATCAAGCATCGTTGAAGGGGTTCTTGCCATGTCATTTTCCTTGTCATGTCAATTGTTTTTACAGTTTGCGGGGATCCATCAAAGGTCATAACCGTCGGATCATACAGCAGTTACTCTGAAATGTTAAGGTGAAATAACCTGGCTTCTAACTTGCAAGTATGGAAGTGAATCAAAATTTTTTAGAGGCTATTATGAACAAGTCATTACTATTAATCTCGTTTTTTATGATTGCGGCATCGTCCTGCTCAAAGCCAAATAGTTCCAGCGTTAAAATTGACAACGGAACCAGAGTTTTCAAAGAAGACCAGGATACAATTCCAGCAGTAACTCAAATTTTTTCTTCGCAGCCTGGGGCTGATATGGGTTCGGCTTGCACGGCAACTTTTGTCTCCGATAATACGCTTTTAACCTCTTCACATTGCGTTGTCGATGCAAACACTAATGAGCTGCTAATAGTTTCGATAAATGGTGCATTGACAAGTCAGGAAGCTGTTAAAATTAAGGCCACTGCAGTATACAAAGCTCCAGGCTTTAAATTCGGGGCAATTCAAACCAATCAAGGAGTAATCAATAGTATTACTTCACCTAAAGCCAATGATATCGCCGTCGCTGTGTTCCCTGATAAAACCTTTAAACATTATTTTGAAGTTTCGGGCGCCGCTGTTGCAAAAGATGGTCAAGTTTTGATGGTGGGACTTTCAAAATTTCTTAATTACAAAGAAGTTAATCCTGCGATTGCAGACGGAAGAGGAGCGAAACAGTGGGGTAAAAATATTGTTTCGTCGATTGATCCGGTGGACGGCTTTCAAACCCTCACAACTTTCGGAGCTGGAGTTTCACAAGGCGATTCAGGTGGACCGTTATTAGACAATTGTAAAGTTGTGGGCACAGCTTCAGCTCGAGGGGGTGTTAATAGCATACATTCTGCAGTCGCATATAATTTAGATTTTTTAAAATCGTTAGAATCGAAAGGGGCTTATTTCTGCGGTTTGTCGGGATTTGACCCGGCCCATTGTGGTGACGGAAAAGCAGTCCCGAGTTCTAATACTGACAAGACTTCAGACGGAAGACTCATATTTCCTTGTAACTCGAATGGTATCGTCGCTTCAGGCAACAGCGCTCCTGATGCTCCCGCTCCAAATAACAAAGTGCCAGTGATTGCAAACTCTGACATTAAGATTAAATTGCATGAAACTTCATTAGGTGAAAATCCAATGGCTTTTTTGTCGACTCCTAAAGAAACTTCCTATGTTGAAATTTGTGAATCGACTACTGTTGAAGATTGTATGTCGGCAAATTCCTCATATCGAAAAGTCACAAAAGGTTTTGATTCTAATGGAAGAAGGATTCTCTACGATAAAATGAATATTGTGAAATCTGATACCAACAAATCTTTCGTATTAATCGCCAGAGACAGTCAAGATGCTTTAATTGTAAGCCGAGTTTTCTCACTAAAAAGTAACTAAATCAAACCGATTTCTTTAAGTCTTTGATGCAAAAATACCCCGGCCGTAATGTCGGGGTAATTTTTTTTCGCTTTTTTTGCTAAGCAGCTCTTAAGCGGGCTTAAATCTACTTCTGAGCGCGGATGCACAAAAAAAGGCATGGAAAATCTGCGCTCGCGACTATTATCAGGATTAGTTACACGATGGGTTGTACTACGCAAAATGCCGTTGGTTAAATTTTGAATCATATCTCCCGTATCGACAACTATTTGGCCCTTTTCTGCAGAAATAGGCCGCCAGGTGCCATCGCGCTGCAAAAGCTCTAGCCCTGGTGCGGTCGATTCACATAATAACGTAATCAGATTAATATCCTCGTGTGCAGCAGCCCGAACACTCGAAGGATGTTTTTCTGCTGGAATAGGAGGGTAATTAATCACTCGTAAAATCGAATTTCCATCTATTGCCATAGCGGTAAGCAAATCTTCTTTTTCGCCTAAATAAATCGCACAGGCTTTTAAAAGCTCAAAAGAGCAATTTTCTAGTTTCTGATAAAGTTCTAGCATCACGTTTTTAAATTCTGCAATTTCTGTAGGCCAAATATTATGCGGATAAAGATCTTTGCGCTCGGGATTTTGGAAAACATCGCGGCCCACATGCCAAAATTCCTTCAAATCGGGGGCATTGGAATCTTTGGCATGTTCACGCCCAAAACTTGTGTAGCCGCGTTGGCCTTTTAAGTTAATATCTTCATATGTTAGTTTTTCTGCGGTTGATAAATCAAAAAAATGCTCAGCGGTTTTATAAGCCTTTGAGATCAACGCATCTGAAATTCCGTGACCCTCGAGGGCAAAAAAACCTATATCTGTAAGTGATTCGCCGATGGTTTTTATAAACTCAGCACGATCTTTGCTGGTTGAATGTGTAAATTTTTCTAGATTCACAACGGGAATTGTTTGCATTTAAAAACCCCTTTAATTAACTCTAAAAAGCCTAATTTCGTCTATTGCAGCAATAATATTTTCAATTTTTGTTTGTGGAGTTACGCCGTGTCCTACATTAAATATATGCTGCCGAGGAACTCCCGCCATTTCAGTCAACACCGCGCGGGTTTTTTCGCGAGTGGCGGATTCCGAAGTTGTCAAAACTACGGGGTCGAGATTTCCTTGAAGGGTTACGTCTTTTTGTCCGTGGGTTTTGAGAATCTCGTGGGCATGCCGCAAAGACGTTCTCCAATCAACTGCCGCCACATTAATATTTAAATCTGCTAACTCAAAAAGTTTATCGCACCCTTGGCCCGGATAATAAATTATAGGGACTTTTAGCTGAGCTAATTTTGCAAACAGAGTCTTCATGGTTGGTTTAATAAATTGACTAAACTCGCGCACAGGAAGACTTCCGACCCAGGTGTCAAAAAGCATAAGAACTTCAGCACCACCTTTTTCAACCTGCATTTTCAGGTATTCAAACGTAGCAACGCCCAAATGTTCCATAAATTTCAAGAATATTTCAGGGTTTTCATAGAGAAGCTTTTTGACCGCAAAAAAATCTTTGCTACCTTGACCTTCAATCATATAACTTCCCACCGTAAACGGAGCACCGGCAAAACCAATCAATGTTTGGTGAGATTTTAAATGCGGCTTTGTTTCCGCCAAAGCATCAGCCACGTAATGCAATTTACTTATATCAACTTCGGAAATTCTTTTAAAACTTTCCTCATCTCGCACAGGATTTGAAAGTCGAGGCCCGTGGCCCGTATCAAAAGTCAATTCTTGGCCCATAACGGTGCATGGAATTAAAATATCAGAAAAAATAATGGCTGCATCGAGATCAAATCGTTGCAATGGCTGCAGTGTCACCGCGCTGGCGGTCTTCGGGTCGCGACAGGTTTCCAGAAAAGTTTTTGCCGCACGAATGGCTCGGTACTCGGGTAAATAGCGCCCAGCCTGGCGCAGAAACCAAACCGGTGTTCGCGAAGGTTTCTGGCCCCATGCTGCTTGTAAAAGAGGTTTTGTAGTCATAACTTTAAGGTTATACTTTATATCTGACACCATTTACAAATCATTAAAGGAAAATTTTCCATGACGGCTTTGACCCAACTTTCGGACGATGAAAAATTATTTGCCGCAGAAATCGAACGTTTTGCTATTACTAATATTACACCTTTGGTCGCCAAAATGGACGAAGCCGAAACCATGGATCCCAAGCTTATCGTCAAGCTTTTTGAAATGGGCCTGATGGGAATCGAAATACCTGCGGAATTTGGCGGTTCGGGGAGTTCGTTTTTTAATGCTATTTTGGCCGTTGAAGCGATTTCAAAGGTTGACCCATCGGTGGGTGTTCTGGTGGATGTCCAGAATACGCTGGTGAATAATATTTTTTTGCGGTTTGCAACGCCCGAACAGCAGAAAAAATACTTTCCACGTTTGGCTTCAAAAGAAATCGGGAGTTATTGCCTGACCGAACCCAATTCGGGCTCGGATGCATTTGCTATGAAATCTCGCGCCTACGACGAGGGCACGCATTGGCGGCTTGAAGGCAAGAAAATTTTTATCACAAATGCCAAAGAAGCAAATATTTTTGTGGTGTTTGCAAATATTAATCCTGAACTTGGATATAAAGGGATTACTGCTTTTATTTGTGAACGTGGGATGCCTGGCTTTTCGATTGGCAAGAAGGAAGTAAAACTTGGCATTCGCGCATCAAGTACCTGCGAGGTTATTTTAGATCAGGTAAAAGTTCCAAAAGAAAATGTGGTTGGAGAAGTTGGCAAAGGTTACAAAATTGCGATTGAGACCTTAAATGAAGGCCGAATTGGCATCGCGTCGCAGATGCTCGGGCTGGCCCAAGGGTCGTTTAATGGGGCGCTAAAATATTCCGCAGAACGCGTACAATTTGGAAAAGAATTGCGGGACTTCCAAGGGATTCAGTATCAGCTAGCCGAAATGGCAACAAAAATTGAAGCCGCAAAGCTTATGGTTTATAACGCAGCGCGGCTAAAAGATTCTAAAATAAATTTTGTAAAAGAAGCAGCGATGGCTAAGCTTTTTGTTTCGGAAACAGCCGAAGAGGTTGCGTCTTTGGCACTGGAAATCTACGGTGGATATGGCTTTATTAAGGAATTTCCAGCAGAAAAGTTCTATCGTGATGCAAAAATTGGAAAACTTTATGAGGGAACTTCTAATATGCAAAAGAGTACGATTTTTAAATTGCTTTAGATCTCGGAATATTTTATTTTGGCGTAAATTATTGCGAAAAATTGACCTTGAACGGTCGCCTTTTTTTCAATAAATGTACTGTATCTTTTAACTTATACCTAACGTTTACTCGATATTGTGGCGTACAGCCAAAATAAGGATAGATTTATCCAATCCCTTAATTTATGATCATGCCTATTATTTGGGGCTGCAGTTTCGACTTATAAATGATGCAATTCGATCAAATTTCTTTTCACTTAGAAGAATCGGTAACGGTTCGACTTTTGCGTAGCGAGCATGCTCCATTAGCCCTCGGTTTTTTCTTTCATGCGTTCAAAAAAAATAATCGCATTCAAATACCTTATCTTGAATTACAAACATCACTTGAGCGCTATATTGAACATCTCGATCCCCATCTTCGCACTCAGTTTCCTCACAAAGCCGAGCATTATCTCAACGTTTGGTGCGATGAAAAGCATCGATTTATTCGGCGTTATTACGAAGTTCATCAAGATGAGCCAGTCACCGAACTGACCTACGATGCAGAGCGTGCTCTTGAATGGATGTGGAATCTCGAAAAAAAAGATTTCGTGGGTGCTCAGTCGCGTTTTTTTATGGTGTTCGAATCCCTTCGCGACCTATCTGAAAAAGCCAATACAAGCCCTGAACATCATGTGGAACAGCTTCGTCAAAAGCGAAAATTAATTGACTCGCAGATTGATAAGATTCGTAAATCCGGCACCGTCGAACGTTTAGACGAAACTCATGCGCGAGAAAAATTCTTAAATATTATCGAAGATGCAAGGCGCTTACTGGCGGATTTTCGGCTTATTGAAGACATTTTTAAAGATATTACACAAAAAGTAAAAAATGAAAAAATGCGCGACTTGGTTACCAAAGGAGCTATTCTTGGACAGGTTCTTGATGCCTACGATTATCTTGAAAATTCCGATCAAGGGAAGAGTTTCGATGCATTTTGGAATTTTTTAAATTCTACTGAACAACAAGAAGAACTCCGCAGATTGAGTGCAAGCGTTTTGGAAATTCCAGAAGTCAAAGAATTAGTAAGCGCAAATCCTCAACGCGGTTATGACTTAGCGCTAACTAAATTAAAACATCAGCTTCTGCAAGTTGGCCAAAAAGTCTTGAAATCTCGCCTTCGGCTGTCGGATGAATTGCGTAAGCTTTTACAGAATAAAAACCTTGTAGAAAACCAGCAAGTGATGCACGAAGTTGCAGAAATTAAAAAACTTGCTTTAGAACACCATCAAATTTTTACCGAAATCGCACCCAAAGATTTTGTGTTTTTCAATTTTTTGCCAAAAGTTTCGCTGCCACTTGAAAGACCTTTATGGCAACCTGGAAAAACACACGAATACCTAAATATAAAAATGGATTCATCAGTTTTAGAACCTCCGAGTGCGGATGTTTTGCATGATTTCACCAATCCATATGTGGTCGAAGAAGCAAAAATAAAAGCCACAATTGCAGATGAATTAAAAATAAAAGCTCGGGTAACCCTAGCTCAAATTGTGCAGAAACATCCTGTTGTTTTTGGTGCATTAGAAATTCTAACTTATCTAAATATTGCAGCAAGTGAGGGCCGGCACGACATCAACAACGCCCATTGGGTCGATTTGGTATTTTCAACAAAAAATGGTCACGGAGTTATTTCAATGCCCGAGGTGACTTTTTTAAGAGAGTTTTAAATTAAAGGTTAAATTATGAATACCACTCAAAATAGCACTCTTCTCGCCCCGGTTTACGTTAAGCTGCTTCAGGGTTTTATTTTAAACAGCCAAAAAAAGCTTTGGGATACATGCGTAATTCATCAAGAGTCCGTACGGTCTTATTTTAGTCAAATGGGATTATTTCTTCATTTAGATCTGGAAGACGGTTTTGCATTTTTAAAATCAGCGTCCAGTGAATCAACAGATCCAGATGTCCTGGCTGCATCCGAGGATAGTGAAGAAAGCCAGGACTTTTTTCAAGGAGCAAGTCTTATTCGGAGGATTCCTTTTGGCTTTGATTTAAGCCTTTTAAGTGTCTTGTTACGAGAAAGTCTCGAACAATTTGACGTTGAAACTCGAGACGATCATCGTTTGGTTTTAAAAAAAGATGACATTTATAATATGCTCAAAACTTTTTTTGGCGAAGCGTCAGACGAAATAAAACAACACCGTCGTTTTGATATTTTAATCAATAAAGTTATCGAACTTGGTTTCTTGCGGGAATTAGGTGCAAAGTCAGGGTCATTTGAAGTGATTCGAATTATTAAAGCGTTTGTTGATGCAACTAAACTTGCCGAAATCAAAGCTAAAATGCACGCTCATCTCAACACAAAGCCAGACGAGGAGTATTTTCAGTGAAACAAATCAACCCGCACTCCGGATTTCGTATTGCGAAACTTGAAGTTTTTAATTGGGGAACTTTTGATCATAAAGTTTTAAGTTTAAGCTTTGAAGGTGAAAATGCGCTTTTAACTGGTGACAACGGATCGGGAAAATCTACCCTGGTCGATGCCCTGTTAACTCTTCTAGTTGCGAACCGCAAACGTAATTATAATCTTGCATCCGGAAGTGAACGACGCGAACGGACCGAACACACCTATGTGAGAGGAGCCTATGGTCGCGGTCAAAATGAATTCAATCAAGGCGAAATTAGGCATCTTCGCGGTGAAGATCAATTCAGCGTTCTTATCGCACAGTTTACCAATCAAGCAACAGATGGTGTGATTAGCCTCGCCCAATTTTTTTGGTTTGAAAAATCTGAATTAAGAAAATTCTATGTTGTTTCTCATAAAGATTTGAACGTCGTTAAACATTTTTCGTCTTTTAAAACACCAAGTGAATTACGCAGCAAATTAAAAAGCGAAACGACAACTGAAATCTTTTCATCTTTTACTGAATACGAAAATTATTTCATTAAATTTGTTGGGCTAAGATCCACAAAAGCACTGGACCTTTTCAATCAAATAACAACAATCAAAGAGGTTGGACGTTTAAACGATTTTGTCCGTACGCATATGCTCGATGTGCCTCAGACGGACGAGCACCTCACCGCCCTTCATGCCAACTATCAAAATCTAACGCTTGCTTATCAATCTATTGTTGCAGCCAAAAAGCAGCTGGCCGAGTTGGTTCCCATAGCGCTTGCTGCCGGCTCGTATCAGGAATTAGAAATCGAAAAAATTGCCTTGGAAAAAATCAGTGAGAATATTCCAGGGTATTTTGACAGCTTAAAATCACACGTATTGCAGAATCTCTTGCAAATCAAATCATTAAATTGCACAAGAAAAGAAGACCTTTTAAAAAATGTGAAAACTCAAGAGCAAGGTTTAAGTGCAGAAATTAAAGAATTGGAGCTTGTGGTCAATCAAGATGATGCCGGTCAAGCCACTCAGCGTTTGGATCTATTAATTAAACAATTAGAGTCGCAAAAAAGTGAGAAAGAAACTCTTCAACAAAAATATGAATCGCTTTGCCAGGCATTAGATTTGCCAGCAACATTTTCGTCGGCAACTTTCTACAAAAACCGAACAGCTGCAGAATCTGCACTCACTGTGGCAAGATTAAATTTAGAATCAACTCAAAATGAAGTCTTTTCCACAAGAAAAAAGATAGAAGAATTAGTTGCGGATAAAAATTCGCAACTTTTAGAATTACATTCTTTGAAAGGCCAACGAACACAAATCCCAAGTAGGCATCTAAAACTGCGAGAGGATCTGGCGCAACACCTTGGAATCGACTGCCTAACATTACCATTTGTTGCAGAATTGATTCGGGTTATTCCAGAAGAAAAAATTTGGGAAGCAACTCTTGAAAAAGTATTGTTTAGTTTTGGCCTACGACTTTTGGTGCCAACGCAATTTTATTCAAAGGTAAATCGTTATTTTTCTAAAACCAATCTGCATCTAAAGATCGTCTACCACGCAGTTGGAGTTAATGAAATTTTTCTCCAGCAGAAGACCGAAATAAAAAATAGTCTATTCAGTAAAATTGAAATTAAAAAAAATGCCAAAGAATTTGGTGAGTGGATTAAACAAAGAATTCTTCGCGATTATAATTTTCAGTGCGCAGATACTTTGCTAGAATTCGAAAAACTGGAAATGGCATTAACCCGCGAAGGTTTGGTAAAAAGGTCGGGGTCTTACCACGAAAAAGACGATCGATTTGGGCAGGGCGATCGATCACGGTATATTCTGGGATGGGACAATTCGGAAAAGCTAGCGGGTCTGCAAAAGCAAGTCATGGATCTAAGTAGTGCCGAACAAAAAGAGCAAAAATTACTTAAAATTCTTTCGGAAAAAACAGCATCCATAAGTGCCAGATTGGAAGCGCTTTTATATTTTTTAAACTTTGATCAATTCGAAAAAATCGATACATCAGCTCTATGCGACGAAATTAAAAAGCTAGAAAATAGTAAAAAGCTGCTTAAAGGCAGATCACAAAATAGCCTTAAAGTCGAAGAGCGGTTAAAAGCAGCTAGAATCGATTTTGAAAAACAGCGTCAATCCAGTGATCAAACTCTTCTCGAACTTGGGCTTATTAGGTCTGAAATGTGCCAGCTACAATCGGAATTAAAAAAATGTACGGCAAAAGAAAATACTGAACAAAGAGAAATAACTACTGCTTTTTTTAAGCGAGAAAAACTTAAGATCGACATTGACGATTTACCAGGTCTGGAAACTTCGTTGCAACTGGTATCAGCAAAAATAACTGACAAAAACCGCACTTTAAACGCAAAGTCATCAAGCCTTCAGACTCAGCTTTTAAGACGCATGGCACAATTTAAAGCGCAATTTCCCGCGCATTCAAAAAATCTCGACGCGTCCTTAGAATATGTCCAAGCATTTTGTGACTTAAAGGAAAGCCTAGAAAAAGAGTCGTTGCCAGAGCACGAAAAAAGATTCAAAACCCTTCTTAATAAAAGTTTGATGAGTGACATGTTAGCCTTTAAATCGACCCTGGAGTTGGCTTATGAAGATTTGCAGGAAAACATTTCAGCATTAAACCAAGCTTTGACAAATATATCTTACTCAGACAAAACGTATGTCCAAATAAAAGTTGAGAAAACAAAAGATATTGATGTTCGCGAATTTCAGAATTTGTTAAAAAATGCTTTGACTCTAAAAGACAAAAGTACCGACGCGGAATTTGAAGAAAGTTTTAATCGAATCAAAAAAATCCTTGATCGATTGCTGTTAGAAAACCGCTGGAAAGATAAAGTTACCGATATAAGGCATTGGGGTGATTTTTTTATAACGGAATTATTCTCCGACGGCTCAGGACAGAAGAATTTTTATTCGGATTCTTCTGGGCTTTCGGGCGGACAAAAAGCGAAGCTTGCATTCACTATTTTAGCTTCGGCTATTTCCCACCAATTCGGTCTTAGTGAAACTTCTGCAGCTGAAAAGTCTTTCAGATTTGTCGTTATAGATGAAGCCTTTAGCAAGTCCGATGAAACCAATTCAAAGTTTGCTATGGAACTTTTTAAACGCCTTGGTTTGCAGCTTATGGTGGTTACCCCAAAAGATAAAATTCACATTGTTGAGCCTTATGTTAAAAATATTTTCGTAACAAAAATGAACGACGAATCCAACACTTCGATGCTCAACAACATTAAAATCAAACAGTTTATGCATTCGAGTCAGCATGTGGAAACCGCGGTTTTAAATTAGGCGGTAAATTTTATCTTTTCTAAAGATCTTTTTAATCAACTGCATCATTCAAAAGAGCTGACGGATTTATTTTCCAACTGGCAAGAAATCATAAACAACTATCCCAAACCGGAGATTAATTTTGTTGAGCCGCTTGGCTTAGAAGAAATCAAAGAAGATAATGTGAATATTTTTAGCCATTCGGTTTTTTTTAAGGTTCAAAAAAACCAATTAAAATTACTAAAAAAGAATATCAAAACACAGCATCTTAGCACTTTTGAGCCGCATTATTTGAAATCTTCGCAATTGATGACAGATACTTTTGGGCTAAATAATTTTTTGCTAGTTGAAAAACTAAAGAATTATTTAATTGTTTCGGAAAATGTCATTATTTTGAGTTTAACAAGTGAAATAGTAACTGAGATTTTTGATTTTTTACTCTCGGCAGAAATCTTGCTGCAAGAAATTAGCGACGAGCCTTTAGAATTGGCACACTCACCGAATCTGGAATTTAAAATTAAGGTTAACTCCACGCCAAAGGGCTGGATTGCAAGTGCTTTTATAAAGCCCAAAGAAGACTCTTTTGCGATCTTCCTAGAAGATTGTAGTAGCGTTTTTCAATACGGTTATTTTATTTCCAAGGATAAACTTTATCAACATACGAAACCTCATCATGATGGTTTGATATCTATGTTTTTTGAGCAAAGAAGGTTTATTTTAGAAACGGAAAACCTTCCAAGTTTTTTGACCGTTCTGATTCGCAAGTTCGATTGTTTTGAGGCGATGATATTTGAATGTGATTTTGCAGTTTTTAAAGCGCCATTTACTCCACAGTTTTATCTCAAGACGGCCGCCAAAGATCTTCAGCGTGTAAACCGTTTACGGGCAGTGGTAGGTTTTAATTATGAAATTGTAGAGTTCCCTGCTGATGTCCACACCGATGAACGAAAGTCCGAACTTTTGCGATGTGAGTGGTCGCAAGATAGTTTGCATTTTTTTGAGCGTGATAAAATTGCAGAAACACAGGCTTTGCAGTTTCTCACTACGCTTTCCGGTATTAAATTAAGTCACTACCTAAAGTCTTATGATATTAAGACGTCGGCAATTCTATCGATAGTGTACGCCGTGTTAAAAAAGAATTGGCAAGTATTTGCCGAAAATTTAAAACTTAAAGTTTTGGAAAATTTTGATTTGCATATAACTACGCAAACCGACTGGTTTGCAGTGGAACTTACTGTGCCTAAAGCCGCGTATCCTTTAACCCCTTGGCAAATAATAACAATGTTAAAACGCGGGTCCTTATTCATACCTTTGGATGATGGTACAGTGGGGATACTTCCCGAAATTTGGTACGACGAATTGTGCCGTTTATCGGAGCTTGGACACCAAGAAGACGAAAAATGGAAAATCCCTTTCGCCCAAGCATTGCACGCAGATTCTTTGTTTTCAGGCACAAAAGACGCAGGCTTTAGCGAGTTAGTCGCGAAACTAAAAAGCATATCTGGATTAACTCCGCAATTGCCACCGTCTACTTTTAAAACGAACCTTAGAAGCTACCAGCAGTATGGACTTGCCTGGTTATTATTTTTAGAAAAGCATCATTTAGGAGGCATATTAGCTGACGATATGGGCCTTGGCAAAACCATTCAGGTGCTTGCAATGCTTGAAACGCTGCGTGTTGAAAATATAAATACAACAGCAGCTCCAAGCCTAATTGTGGTTCCAAGAACGCTGATCGAGCAGTGGATTGATGAGTGCAAGAAATTAGCGCCTGAGTTATCTATTATTTTTTTAAGACGTAAAAATGCAGAAAATTTTCGTAGTTTAAATCTAACTGGAAATATTTTTATCGCTTCGTATGGCTTTGTGCGTTCAAACGTGGAAATTTTCGAGGCGCATAAATTTAAACTATTGGTTCTCGATGAAGCTCAGCTAGTAAAAAATAGTGCCACACGGACGTTTCAAGCTTTAGCGCAGCTTCGTGCAGACACAATAGTTGCTTTAACCGGAACCCCCATAGAAAACAGGTTGGAGGATTTATTTTCGATTTTTGATTTGGTAAGCCCGGGGCTTATTCCTTCGCATCTAAGGACTTTGGCGGTGGATTCGAATCTGGAGAGAAAAAAGGCGTTTTTTCATGGGATGCGGCCATTTATTTTGCGACGTATCAAGTCTGAGGTGCTACAAGAATTACCGGAAAAATCGGAACAAAGGGTGGTCTTACCTCTCGCTAAAGAACAAGCGAAGGTTTACCAAGAAGTCCGTAGAATTTATGCTGAAAAGTTAGACCAGGTGGATTCACACACAGACTTTTTTAATTACCGGCCGGAGTTTATTGTTGGACTTTTACGACTACGCCAGCTTGCCTGCCACGCAAGTTTAATTGATTCAAAAAAATATCTAAAACTTGATTCAACTAAAGTCGATTTCGTGCTGCGAAAAGCTGTAGACATTGTTATAGCAGGGAAAAAAGCGGTGATTTTTTCACATTTCAGTCAATTTTTAAAAATTATTGCCAAAGAATTTCGGTCTGCAGGTATTGATTATAACTATATGGATGGCGAGTCAGCAGCCCGAAGCACAATCGTCGAGTCTTTTAAGGCCGAAAAAAACACGCACTTTTTTTTGATGACGACGAAAGTTGGTGGCTACGGACTTAATTTGACGGAAGCAGATACCTGTTTTCTTCTTGATCCTTGGTGGAATCCGGCAGTAGAAAAACAAGCTATAGATAGGTTGCACCGAATGGGTCAAAAGAAGAAAATTCTAATCTATAAACTCATTGGTAAAAATACTATTGAAGAAAAAATGCTGGAATTGCAAAAAATTAAGTCTGAAACAGCCGCGATGCTAGAACCCACGGGTTCGGATTTTTTGCAAAACATGAGTTTTGATGATTTCAAATATATTTTTAAAAACTGAGCTCAGAGACTGTTAAATAAATTTTTTCAGTTGAGCTGTTTGCTTTGCATCGTGATTAATAAAATTAAACGCCTTGCAAAATCTGCAATGCTTCTTGCAATGACACAAAATCAATTCCCTCGTTTCCGTAGGATACTTCTGTGCGACATATGCACAGAAGCTTTACTTTAGTGTACTCAGTCTGAAAAATCTTTAGGCCTTTGACCTCGTCTGTACCCCGTTTGAAGGCGGATTTAATTTCAATCGCAAACAATGGCTTAGAAAGTGTGCGCGACACGATTAGGTCTACTTCGCTATTTTCTGAACGCCAATAATGAAATCTATAGCCTAAGGCTAGATAATCGTTCAGTCGTCGCAGTTCTTGGATGACAAATGTTTCAAATAATTTCCCGAATCGGTACGAGGACGTTTTTAATTCTGTTCTAAGTTCGCCCGTTAGAGCATTTAAAACACCGCAATCGAAAAAATAGTATTTAGGGGCCTGCAAAAGTTGATGTCGCACCGATTCTGCCCAACCGTCAATTCGCATGGTGATAAGTGTGTCCTCAAGAATTGAAAAGTAGTCAATAGCTGTCTTGTTTGTCACCCCAATTTGTTTTGCAAGTTTGGTAAAGTTTATTGGCTCAGCATTCATTTGCGCTGCAATCTCAAGAAACTTCGAAAATCGGCCTAAATTGCGGGTTAGAGCCTCCTGCTGAATCTCTTCTTTCAAATAAGTCAAAGTATAAGATTCTAAAATTTCAATCGACAAATCTTCTTCAAGGTAAACCTCGGGAAGAGTGCCGAACTGGAGAGCACGGTCAAAGTTTATGGATAATTCTAGAGACGATAACGGATGGAGAAATTTCACCAACGCTCGGCCTGCTAACAAATTCGCACCAGATTTTTTCAGTTTGCGAGCACTTGATCCTGTAAGTATAAAACGCACTTGATTTTTATATTCTTCAATTAAGGAATGAACTTCGTCTAGTAGCGCAGGAATCTTTTGAATCTCATCGACAATAATAAGTGTCAGCTCTGAAGACTTCTTTAAGAGATGGCGGACTTCTGCACCAAAAAGCCCGGGGTCGCTAATATATCTTTGAAAACTCGATCCTTTTAAAAGATCGAAGAAGTAACAATTTTTAAAATCATTCGCCAACGAGTGAATGAGTTGAGATTTACCTGTGGCGCGAGGTCCCAGCAATAGGATGGATTTTTTCTCCAATAATTTCGATAGTTTAAGAAATCGTGTAATCATACTCCATGATTATCAAGTAAATATGGAGTAGTAGTCAACAGTACTTTTTTATCTATCGCGTGATTGTTTCCAAAGCAAAAACGGCCTAAACGAAACTAACAGGGACACCCACCTTTTAAATAATTTCTATTTCTTAAGTGTTTTCTGTGATCTTTGTCTTTCCGATTACGCTTCCACTGCCCCTCAACCGCGACGAATGAAAACTTTGCTAGGAAAATTCTTCCTTGTTTCCTCACTTAAAATTTTATCCATAAATCACCAATTTCACATCTAAAACCACCTCTTAACCGATTCCAAATTAAGACTTTATTCTTTCCCTAACCCGGATATCGTACTATCTCGAACCGAGATAAAATAGAAACATAGAAATAAATTCCTTTTGGTTACCCATGCAAAACCTTTTTTTCGCAAATTTATTATTTTTTTACTTCTGTAGCTCCAGTTTTGCGGCTATTCGAGATAAAGAAAAAAACTCAAATATTAAAATCGACCATAGCTTCCCAATCGATCCGCAAGTGCGAAAACTTGTGGCTTTCTGGCAAATAATTTTTCAGAAATACCCGTCCACCTCAGTTCTGATTCACGATATTGACGACCCGACTTTGCTTATCGATTTAGTCGATATGAATGTGGTAGCCCCAACCATTAAAAAAACCCGCGGCTTATCTCGGGAGGAATTCAATAAACTAAGCAAAGCATACATGAAACGTTATCAACTCGCCGTTTCTCAAATCAAAAGAAATCCCGACGAACACTTCCCTGCAAACTCAATTGAAGAGCGTATGCTAAAAGTGTACGAACGCGATCCGCAAAGTTTAAAGCGTCTACGCAACGGAGATGTCATCGTAAGGGCACAACAAGGACTTGCCGACACATTTCAAAATGCCGCAATCGAAGCACAAAAATACCTGCCTTTTATGGAGTCGACTTTTGCAAAAGACGGACTTCCCGTCATCTTAACCCGCCTACCGTTTGTTGAATCGATGTTTAATCTTTCGGCTAAATCGAAAGTTGGAGCATCCGGAATATGGCAATTTATGCCCGAAACAGCAAAAATTTACATGAATGTTTCACCACTTTTTGACGAAAGAAATTCTCCGTTTAAGGCAACTCGTGCGGCCGCAAAATTAATGCTCGATAATTACCGCGAACTAGGTTCGTGGCCATTGGCCATTACGGCGTATAATCACGGGCAATCTGGACTTTCTAAAGCCACAAGAATACTTGGCACCAGAAATCTTGGAACGATTATAGAAAAATACAGTTCGCCAAGTTTTGGATTTGCGAGTCGGAACTTTTACGCAGAGTTTATTGCAGCAGTTGGAAGTTACTCGCATTTACAAAAACAGGGTCGTATCCCCAAAAATAATAACCTTGCCTATGACGAATTAACTTTAACTCGTAGTACCTCGTTAAGACGCCTCGCCGGCGAAAGAAAAATTCCGGTAGAGACTATTTTACTCCACAATCCGTGCATAAATACCGAGTGGGTTCGCTATAACGCTGACGTGACTTTGCCAGTGGGTTTCCAAATTTTTCTGCCGCAAATTGTAAGCCGCAATGCACGTCTATCTACAGATCTTAAAAACAAGAAACTGCAAAAAATAACCACGAGGTAAAAGAATGTTCAAAGGATACCTATTAAATATTTTCGTCGCGATTGCTGTCTTTCGCTCTAGTTTTTTAGCCGCAGCTGAAGACAATAAAAAAATCGAAGATGTATTAGAACGTCTTGAGAAAAAAATTATCCAAAATTCCGCGCCTATAACTTCAAGCTCGCAAAACCAGGAAAAAACTTCCGAAAGTCTGGAATTTAATGCCAAAGAAGTCACAACTGATCTCAAAGAAAATAAAGATCTAGACGAACTAACCAAGCAGTCACAAGTTATTGGGCAAAGAGTCGAACAACTAGAATCCGATATCCAAAAAACACGCCAGAAAGTTTTAAACGATGCAAACTTAAAACAAAACTTAGCGATTAAACTTCATCTTCTGCCAAGGTCGGAAAGTTTTTTGCGCTCGGCAAGAGTCTATCTTGATGGCTACGAAATTTACTCAATCGATCAACCTCAAGGCCTATGGACTGCCAGTGAGGTTCTACCGCTATACATCGGCCCGACCCAGACGGGCTCGCACAAATTAGAGCTGGAAGTTTCGGTTATTCATCGCAAAGAAAATCCTCTAGCGCTAAATGCCGAGCAGTTTCAAACCACGCGGCTGGAATATCCTTTTTCTATTCATAACGGTAGCAACACGGATTTGAATTTTGCCATAAAGTCCAAAAACGCCTCACAAAAAAGCCCGCAAATTATTTTGGAAGTGGTTCATTCAAAGATAGCAAAAAATCCCGAACATTCGAAAGAAGTGCATGCTGAATAAGTTTTGTAAAATATTTTTTGTGATCGCGCTTGCAGGGTTAGCCCGAAGTTCGTTTTGTGATGAGCCCGCGCCCGCAGAAGAAGAAACCAGGCGCATCAATGCACGCCTTGATAACCTTTTACGAGATCTGCCAACGTTAAAAAATATCACTGCAAAAAATGGCATAGGAGATCAATCTCAAGAATCTAAAAATATTTTTGCAGCTGCCGTAGATTTTTTTGAGAAAAAAGAGTTTCTATCGGCGAGCCGAGAAATTCAACGCTATTTAAATCAACTGCAAACAATAGATTCGCAAGATTATTTAAAGGCGCAATTTATTCTCGGCGAATGCTTTGAGGATCAAGGTCAAAACTCGCGCGCTTTGCGGTCCTATTTGCGCTATATCAATGCATTTCTAACCAGTCCTACCAAAGATTTTTCAGAGTTAACCGAAGTTTTAAGACGGCTTTTTCAATTGGCTTCTAGCCAATCAACACTTACCAAAGAAGAAACGGCCAAACTGATTTCGGCCTTGGGAAGCCAAGACATTCCAGGTGATTCCAAAGCCGAGTTTTACTATCTTGCGGCTAAACTTAGTGCTTCAATTGGTGTGACAAATTTAGCAAATCAGTGGATTGAAAAATCAGGTCATCTCGACTCAAATTCTTCTACCGCGCTGCGAAGTTTATACTATCAGGCGTTACTACTTTCTAGTTTTGGTGACGTAACCAAGGCCTACAAATTACTGGACGGCCTGGCTAATAAAATTTCCGAAATCGAAAAAACCCAGAGATCCCAAGACGAATTTAACAGTCGATCGGTTTATTTAGCTTTGGCCAGGACCTCCGTCAAACTTAAAAAACCTCAAACTGGATTAACGCATTACGAACATATTATCGCCAATAAAATTCACGATAGCATTTACCAGGAAGCACTTTTTGAGAGTGTTTTTTTGTACGCAAATCTCGAAGATTTTGAATCTGCACGGGATAATGCACAGAGTTTCCTCAAAGAATTTTCCGGCGGAAGACGGGCTTTTCAGCTCAAGAATATCGTGATGTATTTTGCCATTAATGCTGGCGATTTAAATTCTGCACAAGCACAATTACAAGCCAATATTGCCGAAATCATGTCGATTAAAAAAACTATTAATCAACATTTTAGAAATTTAGCTGATGTCAACTATAGTGAAATTTTTGCTTTAAACCAGTTGACCTATTCCTGGGTTCAGCAGCCATTTTTGATTACCAAAGGATTAAAGTTATTTGCCGAGTTGGAAGAATATCTTTTTCAGACCTTTGAAAATAAGGCTGCGGCTAAAAATATTCTTTATTCTGTGGCTAATAATTCTCTTCAATCTCTCAATCCTCAGTGGTCCTTAACCTACGAACATTTGAAACAAGCTTCGGTTGAACTTATGGACACGGGTTCCAGGCTTTCTGCAATTCAAAGAGCGGTTTTTTCAGAACAGTTAACTGACGTTGAAAAATCTTTGATCGATCATTCGACAGAACGCCGCGTAAAATTAGTCTCTGCCAGAGCCTCGGAGTTTAGAGAACTGCACGCGCGCAGGTATCTTCTAAAATCAATGAAAATTTCACTGAAATATGGTGCCATGCAAAAAAAACTCGAAACCTTGCGCGCAGAAGCCGCAAATATAAATTTTTTAAAGCACAGCACCAATACTGATTACTCTCAAAAACTTGATGATCTGAGCGATAAAGTTGCGGCAAATTTAAACCACCTTAAAAAGCAAGATCTTCGCCAAAAAGTGGCGATGGAAAAATTCCATGGAATTAAAAAACTTTTTACGCTCTATTCCCAAAATTTAAAAGACGAATCCACTGCGGTTAGCGACGTTGAGAAAAATATTCAAACCCACATGGCGAAAATTCAGTGGGATGAGCTGCAATTTTCATGGAAAAAATGGGACGACAGTGCGGTTCTATGGCTTCGAACATTTAATGATTTTGAACACCAAGTTCAAAAAGATCTTGCGGAGTACCTTGTGACTACCGATCGTTATGAACAAGAAGCTCTACGTACCGAAGAAAGTGTTTCGGCTCGTGAAGCGGACTTAGAAACATTACTTGGAAACCAGATAGGTACTGTTTCGGATCAACTGGAATTTCAACTCAATTCACGTCTGGAAAATTACAGAAAATGGTTGGCCGATATTGAGTACATGAAATTCGAAATGCTCAGCCAAGACAAAGCGGTGTTGGAAAAAAATAAAAATTTAAAACTGCAGATTCTTAAAGATCAATTGCGTGATTTGGAGCAAGGCATTCTATGAAGTTTTCTATATTTCTTTATTCTTTAATTGCCTTGGCGAGTTCTGTGTATGCAGAACAAATGCTGGATTTTCCAGACCCTAAGACAGTCCAAGCTTATGAAGAATACTGGTCGCGCCTAGAGCAGGAAAACAGAGCCCAAACCACCGAAATCATTAGAGCAAATAGCGCGGGAAATAAAAACATTGAAGAAGATGCCAAACAATCGTTGGCTAAACTAGACGGTCGGCAGACTATCAGAATGCAAGAGGCGATTAGCAAATATCGCGAACATTTGAGAGAATCTCCGCGGGCAGAAAATAGGCCGTTTGTTTTACTTAATCTTGCCCAAATGCTGCACCAAGTGGCTAAATCTTCTCCTGATGTTGTAAAAAAAAATCAAGTCAACACCGAGGCCCTGGATTATTTAAAAGAGCTTGAAATGAGCCATAATGATTTTACAAATCGTGCCGACGGGCTTTACCTGCAAGCCATAGTGGCCCGCGAATTAGAAGACGAAGATTTACTGCAATCCACCTTGCAAAAACTAATGGTTTCTGGTGATTCCAAGCCTAATTTATATGCTGCTATGGCCGCTTTAGATCTCGGTGATATGGCGTACGGAAAACAAGATGTTACAAGGGCAATGGCGATGTATAAACGCTCGGAAAGTATTCTTGAACATTTGCCTGAAGGTAATCCTAGTTCCGATAAAAAAGAACTTGAACAGACGCGACTTCATTACCGACTGGCATGGACTAAATACAAAACCACAGATTTGGAAGGCGCGATTTTCTATGCCAAAAAAATACTTAGACCAGGCGCGACAGTAAAAGCGGCAACGTCTCGTGATCGTTTCCGAATTGATGCTTCTGAAATAATTGCAGATAGTCTTTACGAATTAAATCAAGCCGCAAAAATCACAGCTTTTTTTAAAGATCGCGACTTAAACGCTCATGTGGATTCCGTGGGCTTACGGATGATGAAAAGATATTACGAAGCAGAAATATATCAGCAAGTTGATAAGGTTGCGCAGCTTGTTCTGGCGGTATCACCAATTTCCTTGGATTATCCGTCAATCTTAATGCTTGGATCTCTTGCGGCTAAAAAATTAAATAACGTCCAGAAACGAGTGGAGTATTTAGAGCAGCTGGTTTTATTGGCGCCTAAAAAAAGTCTGTGGCGCGAAAAATTTAAATCGGAACATAATGCCCAACTCGACCTAGAAAAAATCGCACTGGATGCCGGCCAATTTGTTGCGCATTACTACTACGACAATGCTCTGGCCACTGGCGATCAAAGGCAGTATTTAAGTGCTAGGACATTTTATGACATTCTTATCGAATTCAATCCCAACGGGGCTGAAGCTAACACCTGGCGCTTGCGGCGTGCTCATGCCTTGTATTTTATGGATGAATTGGCTGAGGCGCAAACTGGATACAAAGAGTTGATAGAGCACTTTCGAATAGAAACCGCACAATTAGAAGTCGCTTTGTATCAAATGGTTTTGACCAACGAGAAATTATGGCGCAAATCATTTGCAGAAAACCTGGAAAAAGGTCTAAATCCAACCACCGAAACGCCAGTAATTGAAAAATTGTCGCAATTAGAAAAAGCCGTGGATCAGTTTGCCGCGCGTTTTCCTAATCAGACAAGAAGTGTGGATTTACTGCTTGTTGCCGCAAGCTCAAATCGCGATCAAGAGCGCTTTGAGAACGCACTTTCCTATTTGCGTAGAGCACTCTTGTCATTTCCGAATTCCATCCAACGTAGTCAGGCTTTGCGTGGAATCGTTTTCAATTTTATCAAATCAAAAACCTCGGCTGAGCTTGTTTCAGAAGTTGTGCAGTTACTGTCTTTGGAAGATTTTAAAACACTCGATCCATCGTTAGAGAAAGAACTTTACAGTGTGCTTTCAACGGCCGTAATTGCCGAAGCAGAAAAACTTAACAACACAGCACAAGTTTATAAATCAGCACAGCTTCAAATATCGATCGCCAGCCATTTTAAAAAAATCCCAAAGTGGAACGAAATTTATCGCGACGGTGCTTATTCGTTGGCTATTGCAGGAGAGTGGCTTGAAGCCGAAAAAACCGCACTAAATTATCTTCAGGAGAAGAATACTACTTTTGCTGGTGATTTTATTTATTTACTTGCTCGGGCTCAGGAATTTCAGCTTCGAGTCGGTGAAAGTGCCAAAACCTATATGCGCCTCAGTCGAGACTATCCCAGTCACACTCGGTCTAATAGCGCTTTAGAGCGCGCAGAAAGCCTAGCCTATACGGATGGAATGCTGACGTTAGCGGCTGTGGCAGCTCAAACCATTGCGGATCGCAGTAAAACAACGGAGCTAAAAATAACAGCCTTGGACCGGTGCATTCAATACCATGTGGAGCAGTCCACATTTAAAGAAGCATTACCTTGTGCACAAAAACGGGCCCGAGCCAGTAAAGATTTAAAACAGAATTTTAAATCGCAAATAATTTTGGCCAAGATCTTATATTTGGAAGGAAATGAACAAAAAGCTGTGGATGATTTTGAGCTTCTCGAAAAACGCTTGCGCGAAAAAAAATCAAGCCTGGGAATATCCTACAATGAATTATCTGCAGAAGTTAATTTACAGTTAGGACTTGATGCGAAAAAACGCTTTTTAGATTTTCAGATTCGTGAAAGAAGCGGGTCTATTTTGGCAAAAGTGCAAGAAAAATCGAAACTTTTTGAGGAGCTTACCATGCGCTTCACACGTGTGGCTGACACCAAAAAGCCCGAATTTGCTCCTCAGGCGCGCTTTGAGCTTGCTTCGGCTGCAACGATTTTTGCCGGCGATATTACCGCGCTACCTGTTCAAGAGGAAGCAGCTTTAACTTTGAAGTCCCATGCTCGCTTCCAGAAAAACATATCTCAGCTACAAGATTTGGCAAAACGTCTGAACACGGCAAATTTATCTGAAAAAAGGCAGAATCCGGACGTCTATCGAAACAACCAATGGATGGAAAAGTCGGCTCAGGCAATTGGCGTGGCATCGTTTTCTAAAGAAGACGAAAAACAGTTGGCGGTGGACAAAGTTAAACCCGCGCTTCAGATTCCCTACCCAGCAGCATGGAGCAACCAATGAATTTTTTATTTAATATTGCCGTGATTTTTTTAATAACTTGCTGCGTGTCAAAGCCTGAGGTCAAAGAACCTTTAAAGGCCAAAGAAGATATCGATAGAATTCTTGTCGGTAAAGGGTCTGAGGTGAAGCCTAAAACCGTTTTAGATTGGACTAAACAATTTAAACCTAAACCTTCGGCAGAACAGAGGTCTATTCTAGAAAAAAAAGTCTCGATCCCCGTCACGAGTTCGACTAATCCGAATGATATCTTGCAGAGAGCTCGGGATTATTCAACTCTGGGTTTTACGGCTGAGGCTGAGTCTCATTACAAAGAATTTTTAAGGCTTTTCCCAGATAACTTAAAAGCGCTTGTTGAGTTTACTTTTCTGACCATTCGGTCAGGTGACGTGGCAACGTCTTTTGAGTTGCTAGCCCAAATTGAAGTTGGTCTTAAACATCTCGAAAATCCTGGCGACGAAATTCTTTTGCAGCGAGATTACGGGTACGCATTAGCCCATTTAAAAAATCGTGACTTTAATAAAGCTCACAGCATGCTGAGTCAGATTATTGGCACGCACAAAGATTTTTCTCCCGCTTATTCTGTGTTGTCTGCAAGTTATATAAATGAAAATAAAATGCAAATGGCGGAATTTGTAGCAAGGCGTGGTATCGATCAAGGTCGTCCAGATTCGAGTTTATATAATATTCTTGGAATTATTGAAATGCAGCGCGGGCGAAACCATTATGCCAGAGATTATTTTAAGAAATCCTTGGAAGTGTCTGCGACTTTTGTGCCAGCTATGGTCAATCGCGCTTTAATTGCTATGGCAGAAATGGATTTAACATTAGCCGAAGAAGATCTTAAAAATGCGGTGCAAATCGAACCGCAAAATGTTGATGGGTTATTGAATCTTGGAATTCTTATGCGTCAAACTGGTCGTTTTCAAGATGCAAAAAGACACTTGGAAAGAGCCCAAGGCCTCGAGCCGCAAAATAGTTTTGTCCGCTACCACCTCGGGGTATTGTATGCTGAAAATTTTAAAAAATCTGACGAGGCCATTAGATTAATGAGTGAGGTGGTGCAATTGTCTCAAGACAATAAAAAACTTCGTAGCGATGCACAGAATTATTTAAGCGTCCTACGTGAAAGGAAAAACTAGATGTTTATCAATGCCCTCAACAAAAGCTATGATCGCGAAAGTTGTATTTTGATTGTCGACGATGATCCATCTCTTTTGAAGTTTTTTAAAATCCATCTAAATAAGTTTTTTTCAAAAATTATTGTTGTAGAAAATGTTGCGGCAGCACTTAAAGAGCTTGCCGCCAGGCCTTTTGATTTGGTGATTTCAGATGTGCGAATGCCTAAAACAGATGGCTTGCAACTGTTAAAAAAAGTGCGAAAACTCGACAATTCCATTCCTTTTTTCATGGTCAGCGGTGAGGAAATGACAGGCGAACAGGCGGTGAAATTAAAACTCGCCGATGCATTTTTGAAAAAGCCATTTGATTTTGATGATTTTCATCGGTTTATTTCATTGGGAATTGATTTAAGAAAAGCATTCAAGGAATTATCTCAGGCTATGGGAAAGGATCAAGATATTCGCAAAATTTTGCCGACTAAATTGCAAAACAATAAAAAACTCACATCAAATAAAGCCATGCTTACTGAATATTTCAAAATTATCGAAGAACTGAAAAGCTTTTCGCATTCGGCTTGAATGACGTTAAGACTTTTCGGTAAAAGTAGCTCGGATAGACTCAATTTTAAGTTTCGTTTGATCTAATTTGGTTTTTAAATCCTGCACCAAAGAAAATCCCAGTTCAACTTTTTGAGTCAGCTGATCCAGATCGAGTTTTGGATCAGAAATTTCTTTAATTATCCCGTCAACCTGATTTAATAAATCCTGAAATTTTTGTGCTTCCTGGCTCATGATTACCTTTTTTCTATGTGTTGGATCTGCAAAGTTAAAACACCATCTTTAAGCCGTGATTTTACCGAATCACCAATCTGGACATCACCGATAGATTTTACTTTTGATGACTCAAAACTTAGTTGAGTCCAACCTTTTGCGATCCAAGGCAAAGGGCTTGCTGCAACCAGATTTTTTTCTTGTTCCAAAAGTTTTATCTTTACGTTTTGCAGAGATAATTCGGTTGCGCCGAGAAGCTGTTGCGTTTTTTCGTCAACAAGTTTCCTGCGGCTGAAAATACACTTTTCCGATAGTTGCTGCATTTGATTTACGAATTTTAAGATTTGGTATTCAATCCTAGAGATAAATTGCAAGGCAGCGTTTTCAAGAAGCCGTGTTTTGGATAGTAGCAAATAATCTTCACGATGTAATTTCTGGGTTAGAGTTTGGTCTAAGTTGATAAACTTTTGTCTCAAAGTGTCGCGAAAAGATAAAAAAACTTTTAGTAAAAATTCGGCTGCGGCTGTTGGCGTTTTTTCGCGTGAATGGCTAACGTCCTCTGCGACACAAGTATCGTCGTGATGGCCGATGGCCGAAAGAACTGGTACAGGGCAGTTGGCTATTGCAAGCGCCAGGTTTTTCTGATCAAACCAGCGCAAATCGGAAGTGCTGCCACCGCCACGAGTGATCACTATAATGTCGGGATCTTTTGAAAGTAAGGCAGCCAGAGCTGTTATCACAGAACTTTCCACTAACTCACCTTGCATCGCCGCCTGGTGAAAATACACTTTGCCGACAAAACCGCCCATTTGCAGTTGATCTATAAAGTCAGAATAAGCCCTTGAATCAGCTGCTGTAATCAAACCAATAGTGCAGGGCAAAAGGGGAATCTGCAGCGCTTTATTTTTAAAATAATCGCCCGATTTTTTAAGATCGGCGATGACTTTTTCGCGCGCCAAAGCTAAAGCGCCTTTGGTAAATTGCAGGTCGATGTCTTCGACACTTAAAGAAACCTGTCCGCGATCTTTGTAGAATTGAACTTTTACCAGTAGCAAAACTCGCATATCGTTTTGCAGGATTTCTAAGACTTTTTCTTTAGAATGCTTAGCAAAAATATATTTTAAAGATGAACCCCAAATAATACATTTGACGCTTAGGCCAGCATTTTCTTTGTTATGTTTTTTTTCCACCAAATTAAAATACACGCTGGCATTATCTTTTAGGACGAAGTTTTCAATCTCCCCTTCGACCCAAATTGGATTGGCAAATCCCCGCGTAATAACCTGCTCGATTCGGGTGACAAGTTGGGTTACAGTTAAACCCATTTGCACAGATGTTTGTGGATTTAAATTTTCTGGAGATTGCAGTCTTTCCAATTCAAGTAATACATTTTCTTCAAAAGGCAAAATCCAAGCCTTACTGGTTGAGTTAAACTTACCACCAAGATTTTTAAACGTGTCGCGATAAAGGAACGTATCGCCTGAGACAATGACTTGATTTGGGAGTTTTCGAACGGTTATCGCCATGCTTTACAAGTACCATCTTTTGCAGGTGTATTCCCAGACAATTTCGAGCCTTGAATAACTTGTTTAAACGCGAATGTAAATTTTATTTGCACTACGTTTAAAGTTATATGTCAAATGCGATTGAATTGGGCTTTAAATTGATTGTAATCAGTTCGAAATAAACTATTGCTTTCGTTTAAATATTATCCGAAACTTCTGCCCTATGATAGACATTCAGAATTTGCGAAAAGATTATCAAAAAAACTTTTTATCGGAATCAGAAATTCATCCGAATCCGTTTGAACAGTTTAACTTTTGGCTTGGTGAAGCATTAAGAACTGATTGCCTTGAACCATATGCCATGACTTTGGCAACAGTGGGTGCGGACCAAAGGCCCTCGTCGAGAGTTGTACTTTTGCGTCATATTGAAGAAGATATGTTTAAATTTTTTACAAATTTTAATAGCCGTAAAGGTCGTGAAATTGCAGACGATAGTTTTGTGGCGCTGTTGTTTTTCTGGCCCGAATTAGAACGTCAGGTGCGAATAGAAGGGACTGCGAAAAAACTTAGTACCAAAGATTCGGACCGGTATTTTGAATCGCGTCCGCGCGCAAGCCAAATTGCTGCGGCGTCATCTCCGCAGAGCGAAGGAATTGCCAGTCGAGCGGAATTAGAAAAAAGTTACGCCGAAGCTGAGAAAAAATTTGCTGACAAAGTGGTGATACGTCCCGATCACTGGGGAGGGTATGGTGTGAGTCCTTTGTCTTTTGAGTTTTGGCAAGGTCGCCAGGCTCGGCTTCATGACCGAATAGTTTATTCGAAAATCGTTCAGGAAAATTCTGCAAGCTGGAAAATCAAACGTTTGGCTCCTTAAAAAATCGGGGAAACTGTAATTTTTATAAGTCGCCCGCAAAACGGTAAGCTAGATTGAGATATACGCCACCACTTTGCCGATCCCCTAGCCCAACATCCGGTTTGGGTCCCTCGGACGTCAAATTTACATTCGTACCATTGACGATTTCAATACGGCTCGAAGTGTCCGCTTTGGAAGTTTGATAAGACTCTTGTCGGAAAAATCCACCGGCTCCGACTTGCAGCGAATTTTTAAATTTCAATGCTGGTCCGACAAACGCATAAAAAGTTTGTGAATTCACATTGCTCATTACGGTTTCTGAATAACTAGAAGCTGTTTTGTCATCATAACTTACTTGGGTCCGAGTTAATCCACCGAAAATATCAGCGTTCAGAGTCAAAAATTTCTCTTGGTCAAAATTCCAATAAAAAAACTGCTGACTCAGACCCAATGCTGCTGTCTTAGAGTTATATTGAATATTTGTGGCGCCGATTCGATTAGTCGCCGATTCGCTTTCAAAAAAAACACTAGGCCCCAAGCGCCAGAAGGGATTTACCGTAAAAATATATGAACTTTTTAGCCCATAACTTAGCGCTTGAGCATGGCTTTCATCTAAATCAACACGATTTAAGGTGCCAAGCTCCACATAAGCCCAGGCTTCTGTCAACGTCAAAACATTTAGAAGTAAAATCCATAAGTACTTTGATTTTGCGCCTGGACACTGATAAAATAAGAGGTTCTTAATACTCATAGGGGCCCTTTTAAGGGAAGGTTCGAAAGATCGCAAAATTCGGAATATTCATTGATGAGAGAGATACATAACCTAAAATCAGATCGCTTTAAAGGAGAATCAAGCCTGTGTCGTGGAAAATCACAAACATTAATACCGGAAAATCTTTAAAAGCTGGCTTTGAGGACGAGGAAGCCGCCAAAGATTGGCTAGAAACCAAGCGTGAACTGGATATTGAGGACTTTCTTGTGGAGGAAATGGACGAGGAAGAAGAAATCGATGAAGAAGAAGACGAAGAGGCCGCGTTGGTGCCCTTAGACACACTTGCCATCGTGGATGAAGACGATGAGGAAGATGATGAGTTTTTGGTTGAAAAAGACGAAGAAGATGAAGAATTTGAAGATGAAGATGATGATTCGGATGACGACGACGAAGATGAAGATGATGAGTTTTGAGTAAAACCGATTCCAATTTCCGAGATCTTCCGCCTTATTTGCAAAAGTATTGTTCAACACAAAATTATGACAAGTATACCCCCGTTGAACAAGCATCTTGGCGCGTGATAATGCGGCAAGCCAGGATATTTTTCAAACAAAATGCCCTCGAGATTTACGAAGAAGGTTTGCAAAAATCCGGGATTTCGACCGAAGAAATTCCGCGTATTTCTAATATGCACAACGCGCTTCAACAGTGGGGGTGGGGTGCCGTTCCGGTTTGTGGTTTTATTCCCCCGGCTGCTTTCTTAGAATTGCAGTCGAGAAAGTATTTGGCGATTGCTACCGACATGCGCACGTTAAATCATTTGTCGTATACGCCGGCACCGGATATTGTGCACGAGGCCGCGGGCCACGCCCCGATTTTGGCGGATCCAGATTACCGCGCGTATCTGCAGCATTATGCGCAAGCTGCGACGAAAGCGATTATTTCGAGTGAGGATATTGCGGTTTACGAGGCCATACGGCTGCTATCTGATTTAAAGGAAAATCCTGATGCGTTGGCCAAGGACATAACGGCGGCGCAGGCAGCATTAACCTTTGCAAATCAAAGTGTCACTTTTGTTTCAGAGTCTTCGAAAGTTGCACGCATGGCCTGGTGGACGATCGAGTATGGATTAATTGGAAGTTTGGAAAACCCGAAAATTTTTGGGGCGGGTTTGTTATCGTCGGTGGGAGAAAGTTCCTACTGTCTGTCGGAAACGGTAAAGCGCTACCCATTGTCAGTGGCTTGCATCGATCAAGGTTATGATATTACCGAACCTCAACCGCAATTATTTGTGGCGCGAGATATTGCACATATGCTTGAGGTTTTGAAGGAATTTGAACAGACATTATCTTTTCAAATAGGTGGTGTAAAAGGATTGCTAGAAGCAAAAAGAGCAAAGAGCGTGAATACTTTGCGGTTTGAAAACAATGTGGAGATTTCTGGCGTTTTGGAAAGTTTTGAAGTGACTGGCGAAGAAGTGCAATTTTTGAAATTTTCGGGGCCTGTTCAGATTTGCCGTGAACAAAAACAAATTAAAGGTCACGGAACGGATTATCATAATCATGGTTATAGTGTGCCGCTTGGTCGGTGGAAGGTTTTTGCGCACCAGCGGGCATCGGATATTATGCCTTCGCAGTTAAGCGAAAAAAATATTGTCAAAGACCAGCAAGTTCAGATTGCGTTTCTGTCGGGATTTTTAATATCTGGAATATTAAAGCACGTAGAATGTTCAAATAGTCGATTGTTGTGGATGACTTTTTCGAAGTGCACGGTGAAAAAAGGTGATGTGATTTTCTTCGAGCCAGGCTGGGGAGATTTTGATTATTTTCCTGGTGAAAATATTACGAGTGTCTACGGAGGGCCAGCGGACAAAGAGCACTACGGCGAATATGCAGTGGGCCTTGCACAAACTTCGCCGGGTCGCCAGTCAAGCTTTACGGATGCAGAAAAAGAAAATTTTGGGCTTTTGATTGAAATCAAGAAATTACGCAGAGAATTGGCAATTAACCCGAAAAATGATGTATCGAAGAGTACTTTCGAGACGCTTTTAAAGAAGATTCAGTCGAACGAAAGGGTTTTATGGATTACAAAATTTGAATTGTACGAAGTCGGCAAAACTTACTTCATCGATGAGACACCCAGCCTCGAAATTTTGGTCAGAGAAATTTTAGAACAGGCAAAATCATTAGGACAAGGGGAAAAGGAACTTGTTGTCCAGAGTTTAAAAACGTTTTCTTCCTTGACATAAAATTTGATTCTATTAACGTTTTGTTATAGCTTTACGAAATCGCTGATGAGTTTAATTTGGGGCGTCGACAAGCGGTAAGTCTCTGGATTTTGATTCCAGCATGCGAAGGTTCGAATCCTTCCGCCCCAGCCATTTTTTGAGCAACTTGTGACGATAGTTCGGTTTCAACTTGTTTTGGAAATGCTTTTTTCCTAAGATCGCATTAGTTTTCCATCGCAGGTTCCATCGCAGAGGGTTCTATCGCAGAGGTTCTATCGCAGACACCCAGTTTTCGTTCGCAGACACCCAGCCATTAATTTTCAGTCGCAGGCACTTAACTGTTGGGAAAATAAACTGTTAGCGTCCCAGCCATTTTTTCGCAATGCTATGCAAATTCTTGCAACCGCTCTTCAGCATGAAAAAGTAACAAGCTAAATTTCTTCATTTTTCGGAGATGATTGTGGATTTGCAACCGTTAAATTTTTTTTTCGGGAAAAAACTGCAGAGATTATTAGTAAATTTACTTGATTTTCTTTAAGTATTTGCTCCGGAGTGATTCTGGGTTTGAAAATTTTTCAAAAATTATTTCAATAAAGGAATGCTGGTCTTTCGACATTTCTTTTCTTTGCAAACCTTATTAGATCGCAGGCTTTTCCAAGTGCAAACTTACTTTTCTTTATTATTTCATCTGTATAAATGTCAAATTTAGATTCATTTTCAACAATCGCAAACTTTCTTGCATTTACGATTTGCGATGCTTTCCATGCACAAATATCCACATAATCTTTTGGATCAATTGACAGACAAGGTGCCTCCTGAGAGAGATCAGTGTAATTTTTATAAAATTTTGCCAGGAAATTGGCGTTTAGAGATTGGCTATCACGAGTTAAGTCGGCGATTCTTTTTTGAATGGAAGTATAATCCGACGTCGCAAGTTGGTCACACATATTTGCTCGAATTGGATTGAGATCTACGTATGTTGCTACTGAAAGCACGGCTTTTTCGTCGAGTAGAATTTGACTTTTAAATCGCCCTTCCCAGAAGCGCCCAGTGACCCCGTCTTCCTTATTGGCGCGTCTTGCGATGTATTCTGTAATACTGGCCATAAGCCACGAAATACTTGAAAGTCTTTTTCGTCTTACTTCGATCCATTGCGGATCGTTAAGCCACAGTTTCACCAAATATTCGGGCGGATTTTCCGGGTAGCCGCCTCGGATTTTGCGTGGAAACAGATTCCACCAACGTTCAATTATCTCTGCATCGGTCGCATTAGTCGCTAAATCGGGCCTTGTTCTAACCGCAAGGTGAAAATGGTTACTCAGTATAGCGTACGAAAAGATTTCGATAAAATAAACTTTTTCACCCAACATCTTTATGCGCTCCTCGATCCAGGCTCTCCGATGCTCAAAACTTTGACCTGTATATTTATCTACCCCACATAAAAACGCGCGACGCACACAGCGAGATATCAAGTGGTAAAAGCTAACTTGGTCGGGTTCGATAATTTGTTTGCGGGCAAAAGAAGGCATGGGTAAATAAAAGCACGGTTGGAAATATTTGTGAAAGGACATAGAAAGACACGACAATTAAAAATTTAAATCATTTTTTCCACATATAGTTCAATTTTTTGTTACCGGAATATTTTTGCAAATTACAACTGACCCCAGGAACCTAGCCGGGTGTGTCGAAAAGTTGGCTGGGTGTCTGCGAAGAAGGGTGTCTGCGAAGAAGGGTGCGGGCTTAAAGTGGCTGGGTGTCTGCGAAGGAAGAAGTTTTCTCTGCGAAGGAAGAGGTTTCGGATACTAAAAAATTTAATATTGCACCACAAGAAACTTGTGGTCGGTCAGCAAACTTGTTAGAACTACACGTCTGATTCTTTAACTCCTTAAAATAAACATACGAGAAGCGTTCCCATGGACAAAGAGCTGGTAATATTTTCGGGTAATTCAAACAAAACCCTGGCAAACCGAATTTGTCAGCACCTCGATATCCCACTTGGTTTGGCTATTGTTGGCCAGTTTTCGGATGGTGAGACCCGGGTCGAACTCGAGAGCAACGTGCGTGGAAGTGACGTTTTTATCGTGCAATCCATGTGCGCACCGGTCAATCACCACTTTATGGAATCCTTCATAATGGCCGATGCTTGCCGCCGTGCATCTGCTCAGCGCATCACCCTCGTGGTCCCGTATTTTGGCTACGCAAGACAAGAAAGAAAAAGCGCACCCCGCACTCCAATTACCGCCAAACTTGTGGCTGACATGATCCAATCCGCAGGCATTGACCGCGTCCTCACTATGGAGCTTCATACTGGTGCGATTCAAGGTTTTTTTAACATCCCCGTCGACCATTTATTCGCAAAACCCATATTCGCACAACATTTTGGTCAGCAAGAAAATCGCATAGTCGTTTCACCCGATGCCGGGGGCGTAGAACGGGCCCGAGCTATGGCTAAACACTTTGAATGCGGCCTGGCGATTATCGATAAACGGCGCGATCGTCCTAACGAATCCAATATTATGAATCTTATCGGTGATGTAAAAGGCCTTGATTGCCTTATTGTAGATGACATTTGTGACACAGCGGGATCGCTAACTAAAGCAGCTGATTCGCTGCTTGAGAACGGCGCAAAATCCGTATCGGCGGCTATCTCGCACGCCGTTTTGAGCGGCCCGGCCGTTGAGCGCATCGCGGCCTCTCAGCTTCAAAGCTTAGTTGTAACCGACTCAATCCCGTTGAGCCTTGCCGCTAAAAAATGCCCCAAAATTATCTGCCTAGGCCTTTCGGACCTGTTTTCTAAAGCGATTCGGCGCATCCACCACTCCGATTCCATCAGTTCCTTATTTATCTAACTTGTGAATCTAAAAAATATTCTATAGTATAGTTTTTTCAAAAGTCGAAGTTTTACAAAAGTGAGAATTTATGAGCGAAGCCATCAAAATCGAAGCAACTGTCCGCACAAAATGCGGTAAAAATCACAACCGTAAATTACGTACCGCCGGGAAAATTCCTGCGGTCTTGCTTGAAAAAGGTAAATCAACATCAATTGAATTGGATCCAAAACTCCTTTCGAAAGCTTGGAAATCAGAAGGCCATCAATTTGAATTGACCTTGGATGGCGTTACAACGGCTGTAAAAATCCACGAACTGCAAATTGACCCGGTTAAACGCCACGCTTTGCACGTTGATTTAATGCGCGTATAAAAATTCTTGAAACTTATCGTTGGACTGGGAAATCCTAGCAATGCATACGAATTCACCCGTCACAACGTAGGTTTTGATTTTTTGGACCACGTTGCAGAGTTATTTCGGCTCACCTGGAAAGCCGACTCTAAATTTAAAGCCATCGTAGCCCGTGGCAACCTGTTCGGTGTCGACTGTATACTTCAAAAGCCCCAAACTTTTATGAATTTAAGTGGCGAATCAGTGGGTGCCCTCGCGCGCTACAATAAAATAGAAGTCAAAGACGTCATTGCAGTGTACGACGACGTTGATATGCCGCCATTGAAGGTTAAAATCCGTCAAGGAGGTGGCGGTACAGGTGGACACAACGGTGTTCGAAGTTTAGTCCAGCATTTTTCTGGTTCAAGTGACTTTGCTAAATTAAAAATTGGCGTGGGGAAACCAACGCCTGAGCAACCTATGGATGTGAGCGACTGGGTTTTGGCGCGTTTTTCGCAAGAAGAACGCAAATTGTTAAAAACACATGTCTTTAAAGAAGCACTAGATCGTTTGCAAACTCTTGTGCTATCGTAATTTTTCAATTGATTCGCAATCGTGCGAGCGACTGTTTTTAATCTCTTGCCGCACTTGATTGCGGCTGCTTAAACCATGGGAGAATGAGTTTTATGCGTGAATATGAATTCACTGTGATTGCGCGTGGCGATTTGCCAGATGCCGAAATCCAAAGCCTTCAAACAAAATATGAAGAGCTGTTGTTAAAAGATGGCGGAGAAATTCTTAGCAAAGATGTTTGGGGACACCGCCGAATGGCTTTTCCTATTAACAAATGCTACAAAGGTTTTTACACGAACTACGACTTCACAGGTAAGTCGGAACATCTTATCGAAGTTGAACGCCTTATGCGTTTTGATGATAATATTCTCCGCTATATGTCGCTAAAAATTGCAGACGACGTCGATCCTAAAAAGCGTAAAGATCAAATCGCCAAAGAAAAAGCCATTCGTGAAGCCAAGGCTCGCGAGCGTAGCGACGACTTTGGTTTTTAAATTTTTATCAACAAACACCAAGTTTTTTTCTCTGGGAGAGAAATCATATGAAATTAATTTTAAATAAAGACGTTGATGCGTTAGGTCGGATCGGAGATTTAGTCAACGTACGGCCGGGCTACGCACGTAATTACCTTCTGCCGCGCGGCTTTGCCCTGATGGCAAACGAAGAAAATCAAGCTGCCTTGGCACACTTTAAACGCCAGTTGGAAAAGAAAAAATCGACATTATTATCTGAAGCAAAAACTTTGGCATCATCCATTGAAAAAACTTCTGTAACAGTGACTAAACAAGTCGGAGAAGACGAGCGTATCTTTGGTAGTGTAACAACTTCAGAAATTGAATCTCTTTTGGCAAAAGAAGGTATAAAGGTATCACGTAAAGATATTACTTTTACCGAGGAAGTCAAAAAAGTGGGCGTTTACGCTGCACAGGTGAAAATTCATCCAGAAGTTTCTGCGAAATTTAAGGTGTGGGTTGTAGCCCAGTAATTAAAGCGTGGAAAATGGTTTATTATCCGCTGCGAATATTTCTAAACTCGCTCCGCCTCATTCCAATGAGGCAGAAAAAGCGGTTCTAGGAAGTTCGCTGCGGGATTCGGCGGTTCTTTCATCGATAATGGATGGACTAAAAGCCGAATATTTTTTTGTAGATTTTCACCGAGAAATCTACGAGTCGATGCTCGAACTCGATCAAAATAACGAGCCGATCGATATTGTTACGATTTCTGAAACCCTTAAGAAAAAGCGCCCAAATGATCCAGAAGGTGGCCTTAGCTATTTAATTGAGCTGGCTGAAAACGCTCCGATCGCCCAAAATTTTGAATACTACTCAGGGATAATTCGCGAGTATTTTTTTGTCCGGCGGATTATTGCAACGTGCCAATTGACGATCCAACAAGCGTTTGGTTATCAAGGTAAAGCAGCCGGCTTTGTCGAACAGCTAGAAAAAGATATACTTTCAATTTTTAATGAACAAGATCGGGACCGCGGGTTGAGTCCAGCCCTGCAAGTACTTGCAGATACCATTGGAGAACTTGACGAAAAACTCGCAAATCCTGGAAGCACTAGCGGCGTACCTTCTGGTTTCACTGACCTTGATGCGATTACTGGCGGCTTTCAAAAAAGCGACCTAATTATCCTTGCGGCGCGGCCTGGTATGGGTAAAACCGCTTTGGCTTTAAATTTTGCCATGCACGCAGTTAAAAAAGGTTTTCCAACCGCTGTTTTTTCTTTAGAGATGTCAAAAAACCAGTTGATGATGCGAATTTTATCAAGTGAATCGCGCGTGGATTCTTCGCGCATTGTTAAAGGCGATTTAAACGAAGATGAACGCAATCGCTTAATGCATGGAGCTCGTACCATCGGAACACTTCCGGTTATATTAGGAATCGACGACACTGGTATGATCACATTAGCCGAGCTACGGTCACGGGTACGGCGGTTTAAGAAAGAGCATGGCCTTGGACTTATTGTCATCGACTACTTGCAACTTATGGGCTCTGCGTCTATTCGCAAACAAGATAATCGGGAACGAGAAATCGCAGAATTTTCAGCTGGCCTCAAAACTCTCGCCAAGGAGCTTAGTATTCCGGTTGTCGCCCTTGCACAGTTAAATCGAGGTCCTGACAGTCGAACGGACAAAAGGCCTAAATCGAGCGACTTGCGCGAATCAGGCTCACTTGAACAAGATGCGGATTTAATTTTATTTGTCTACCGAGATGAGTACTATAACAAGATGTCTGAAGATGTAGGAAAAGCCGAGGTCATTATTGCTAAAAACCGGCATGGTCCGCAAGACACGGTCATGCTAGCTTTTCAATCGAATTACGTAACATTTCACAATTTGCTAAAGTAAGGCGTGGAGCTTCATCTTTTTTCGCAAAGTGTTGCGATTTATTCCTAAAATTCTTGCAGCGTGAACCTGATTGCCGCCGGTGCGCCTTAAGATCTGGCTTAAAAGTGGCTTCTCTACTTTTTCTACAATCAACGCATAAAGATCTTCAGGATAGGACGTTCCGGTCTGGTCGAGAAATCTTGAAATTTTGTATTCCACGGCCGATTCAATCGATAAACTCTCAAGTTTACCAACAAATTCGCGATCTCCTCCAAATTCGTCCGGTAAAACTCGGGTCGAAACATCGGCGGATGCTCCCATTTTTCGTTCTGGTGCACGGTCAGAAAAACTTATAGGTGCGGGAATTTTGGAAGGCTGCGAGGTTTCCGTGTTTTGCATTTTTTGAACAACTCCAGTGTAAGTAACCTAAAAAACTAGAAAAACTTTGAATCACTTTTTTAGGGCAGCAGAAAGGATGTGTCAACCCTCAATTGAAAATAATCGCAAAAAATAACTCAGCCTTCGCGGTTGCTATTCTAAAAACTCTGATTATTATTGGTAAGACGTAATGTACTAGAGAGAGGAATTCCCCATGCAGGTTAGTGATCCATCGCAGTCGACAGAAAATACCCACAAAGATGACGACACAGATGAGCTTGATGCTGAGAAAGAAGGATTTGAATCCACCGAAGCTCATTCCTCCGACTCAGCCATTATAATTCAGTTGCAGGAAGAATTGAAAGATGCCAAAGACCGTGCCTTGCGAGTTATGGCTGAGATGGAAAATCTGCGTAAAAGAACTGAGCGCGAAAAAGTCGACATCCATAAGTACGCGGTCGAAAGCTTGGTGAAGGATTTAGTTCCGTTTCTTGATTCTCTTGAAAAAGCCTCCGAGGAATTTGCAAAGCAGGCTGACAACCCTGAGGATGGTCTTGGAATGATTTACAAGCAATTTATTAGCACTCTAACAAAACATGGTTTGGAAGTGATTCAGTCTGCTGGGGCTGCGTTTAATCCAAATTTTCATCAAGCGATTCAAAAGTCAGAAAGTGCCGACGTAAAAGTTGATACCGTGCAGACGGAATTTGCCAAAGGTTATCTGTTAAACGGCAGACTAGTAAGGCCTGCGATTGTAAGTGTGACAGTACCTAAGCCGCAGGCTGCGCAGCCTATCAGCTTTTAGTTTTGGCGAAAGGTTCTCAAACCTCTGACAAAGCGCTTGAAGATATTAAAAGTCTCGAAGAATTTTGCCAAAAAGTTCATTACGACAGGGTGGATTTACCAGATTGGAAGTCGCTGCACAGCGAATTAAATCTGACTATTCCTTTGTTTATTAAAAAGAGCGAACTGCAATCCCAAGGAAGTCAAAATCCGCTCAAGAAGCAAATTAATTACTCGCGAATCATACGTGGTGAAATCGGTTCGGATCGTCGAGAGCCAAGCTGTGTCCAACTTACAATCCCGTCCCTCGTCGCTCATTTGCAGGTATTTATTTTTAAAAAGCTCGGGGACGCACGTGGCGAAGACCAGGGTGATCTTATTATAAGAATCGAACTTTTCGACTAATTTTCAGAAATGACCACAATGAAAATTCTATTGGGAATTTAACGACCGCGCAAACTCAGCCGAGAAGACTTTGTGAGCATTCCTAGGAGGAAATCGTTATGTCACAAAGTTCCGAATTGCAACTTATCGAAGCGACCCCAAGCCTTCCTTTACTACCTTTAAAGGACATCGTTGTCTTTCCGCATATGATTGTGCCTGTTTTTGTTAGCGAAGATCTATGTATCAACGCCATCGAAGACGCTATGGCCAAACAACGTAAAATATTTTTGTCCGCATTTCGGGTCATTAACGAAGAAGGTGTCGGACTTGAAAGCAATCTTGAGCCCCCTTTTGATGTCTACGAAATCGGAACAATCTGTTCGATCATGCGAACCCGTAAACTTCCTGATGGTCGCTTAAAAGTACTTGTGCAAGGTATTTCTCGCGCACGGGTTTTAAATTTAATTAGCGCAGAGAGTTTCCCCTTGGTTCGTGTTCAACAAATTAATGAGCCTAAATACGCAGCTCATTCCACAGAAGTAGACGCTCTCGTACGCTCGGTAAAAGAAAGCCTCGATAAAGTTATTAATCTTGGAAAAGTTTTATCTCCAGACATTGTTATGATTTTAGAAGATGTCGGTGACGCCAATCGCTTAACCGATCTTATTGCTGCCAACCTTGGCCTAAAAATAACCGACGCACAAAGACTTCTAGCGATCGAAAGCCCACTCGACAGACTTGTAAAATTAAATGCTTTTCTTGCCCGCGAAATCGAAGTTTATCAAATGCAGGTACGGATTCAATCTCAGGCCAAAGAAGAAATTGCAAAAATGCAGCGCGAGCACTATTTGCGCGAACAAATGCGCGCAATTAAGTCAGAGCTTGGAGACGGTGATGGCAAAGACGATATTGAACTCCTCTGGAAAAAAATGGAGAAAGTCGAATTGTCTGTTGAAGCCAAAGACGAAATGACACGGCAAATTAAGCGTCTAGAACGTATGCACCAAGACAGCAGCGAAGCCACATTAACTCGCACTCACATCGAAATGGTATTATCTTTACCGTGGGGAAAATATTCCTCCGACCAATTAAATCTACTTCATGTCAAAAAAATCCTCGACGAAGACCATTTTGGATTAGAAGCCATCAAAGACCGAATTATTGAATACCTTGCGGTCAAAAAATTAAATGCCGCCGCAAAAAGCCCAATTCTATGTTTTGTAGGACCACCCGGAGTCGGCAAAACAAGTCTAGGAAAATCTATTGCAAAATCCATGAATCGGGCTTTTTCACGGGTTTCTCTGGGCGGTGTAAGAGATGAAGCCGATATTCGTGGACATCGCAAAACCTACGTTGGAGCTTTTGCCGGTCGCATTATTGCTGCTATAAAACAAGCCGACGCAAGCAATCCTGTCATCATGTTAGATGAAATAGACAAGCTAGGATCCGATCACCGGGGCGATCCATCGTCAGCACTTCTTGAGGTATTAGATCCCGAACAAAATAAAAACTTTGTGGATCACTATCTGGGTGTCGGCTATGACTTATCCAACGTTACTTTTATCGCCAATGCCAACACATTGGACACTATTCCAGCGCCACTTCGTGATCGTCTTGAAATAATCGAAGTGAGCGGATATTCCGAGGAAGAAAAACTTGCAATTGCTAATCAGTATTTAATTCCAAAACAAATAAAAGAATCTGGATTAAGCAATGCGAATTTAGTATTTACGAAGCCATCGGTTGCAACCTTAATTAACGGCTACACCCGTGAAAGTGGGCTGCGAAATTTAGAAAAACAAATCGCATCAGTTTGTCGAAAAATCGCTCGCGAATATGCAGAAAAAGATGACATGCTGCCAGAATTAAGTTTGGTACAATTCAAGTTAACACCGACTTTGATTCAGAAATATTTAGGCCACGAAAAATACGAGCGCGGACTCGACCACAAAACTTTAACTCCTGGCGTCGCTTTTGGACTAGCGTACACTCAAGTAGGCGGAGAAGTTTTGGCCATCGAAACTAACATGATTAAAACGGGAAAATCAGGATTTTCTTTGACGGGTCAGCTAGGTGACGTCATGAAGGAGTCAGCTCAGGCCGCATTTAGTTATTTGCGTTCTAAAGCAGATCACTATGGTTTCGATAACGAAATTTTTAACAAACAAGAACTGCATGTGCATATTCCCGCGGGAGCGATTCCAAAAGATGGTCCAAGTGCAGGAATTTCCATGGCAACTTCGATTTTATCTGCGATTTTAAATAAAGCGCCCGAGAGAAAAATGACAATGACCGGAGAAATTACTTTACAGGGAAAGGTTTTGCCAATTGGTGGTTTGCGGGAAAAAGTCCTCGCGAGTTTGCGCGAAAATATTTTGGATGTAATAATTCCCATGAAAAATAAATCTGCTTTTGAGTCGCTGCCAGCAAATTTAAAGAAAAAAGTTAATGTGCACTTTGTGGAAAATTATACTGAGGTTTTCGCCTTGATTTTTCCTGAGACGGTGGGACAAAAATCTGTGAAGAAGGGACTGAGGTCGGTTTCGTCGGAACGACGAAAACAAACGGATTTGGCGAGCTAAATTTTTTCAGTTTAGTTTTTTTCTCACGGAATTTTTTCTCGGGGAAATTAAAAAAGGGCTTTTTGAATAAATAAAAAGATTCGTTGGAGTGATTCGACCGGGCAAAATGGGTCAGAGTAAATGTCCCGTGCCGGCCGGTCTGCATATACCCCAACGAATATTTTTATTTATTCAAAAAGCCCTTTTTTAATTTCCCCGAGAAAAAATTCCGTGAGAAAAAAACCAAAATTAAAAAATACGCGCTGGGAAGGAGAAGAGAGGGGAAAAGAGAGGAGAGGGGAGGAAAAAAGAGAGGAGAGAGTAATGACTTTTGGTTGAGAAATGACAAATGTCTTTTTTCAAATATGGCATTGGAAAATTTTAGGTCGCAGCTTATTCCCAGAGCGGCTCGCGAGGCCAGGATGGCCGAGCGCGCAGGGAGTTTTTTGCAGGGACTGCAAAAAAAACGACTGGCGCTCTGCGGGATAAGATGGCGGCCTATAAATTTTCCAATGCCATATTTGAAAAAAGACATTTGTCATTTCTTAGCCAAAGGCCATTGCGATGGACGCAAATTGGGGGAGCGAACAGAGCCAGAAACTGAATATATTCGAAGGGTTCAAGAAAATTTAGGAAATAGTTCAAGACGCCTTTGCAAAAATCCGACAACACTTTAGTCAATTTTTTACGGCTTGGTCGAAGAAAGACAAAAGTTTCACTAGGGAGGCGTCATCATGAGAAACGTAAGTTTAAGCGCACTGGTTTTGATGAGTGGACTAACAGGATGCAAAGGTTCATCTGCTAAGTTTTCATCAACTCGAAGCCCTAAAGCAGCGGAACAAGCAGCTGGGGAAGCTAAAAGTACCACAAAGACAGTTGTAAATAATACTGTTGTTAATATGGATTACTTTAAAGTTCCCGACGTGGCGAAGCTTGTGGAAAGCGTCGAGGTGCCAGCGCAGCCTCTGAGAATTGAGGCTTTTACGTGGAAGGCACCTGGAAGTACTATTATTCCATTTAAAGTCGAAGGTAGTACCCAAAGAGTAGACTCTTTTACCAAGTTGGTGCCGATTACAAAGATCGATGTGTCGCCGAAAATGATCGATTATTTTATTACGATAGATACTTCAGAGTCGTTCGTAAAAGGAAGTTATAACAATCGTGCGAACCAACTAGTGCTCGCTTTGGCGGATCAAGTTTATAGTGAAAATTATGATATTCGATTCGTGTTGGGAGGGTACTTGGTGACAAGTACGTCGATTACCCAAGTTGTTGTGGCGAAATCAGCGACATTAGGAATTGATGATTTTAAAAATCAAATCAATGCTGGAATTATAAAACTATTTCAAGCGGGAAGTGGATCAATCGAGAGACCTTTTAAGTCGATGAGCTTGTCGCTCGGTGCTATGCGAAAAGACGCGGTCAACGGGATATTTTATATTTCTGATAACCACAATGGATTGCTGAAAGATAATAGTCCAAGTCCCTCCGTAAACTTTGCGGGTGGCTCGGCTGATAATTCGCAATACTTGCCGGATATCTATTTGGCACCGAATGTGGCATTGGTGACTGTAATGGGCGCTATGTATCGCCAAACAAATGGCATATGTGACGACTCGGCCACACCTGAGCGAAGTAGTCAGTATGAGGCACAAAACCAACGCTTTAAAGCCTTGCTAGGCGCTCCGTATAATAGCGGAAATTTCACCGGCGACATCTGTGCAGCCAGCCTAGATTTTACTGCCATCAAAAACTTTGGCGCTAGCGTTATTAATTTAAGAAAATCTCGCGTACTCACTGCAGCTGACGTGGATGTTTATCCTGCAGAAGATGATCAATTTAATATGAAAACTCTAATGAACGGTCAAAATGTAAATAATGCTATTGTGAATAAACGAGTCGTTATTTCTAGTGGCCCTTTCGATACTCTTCGATATGCCGCGTACAATAGCTACGATAATGTCGTTTTTAATTTGCAATTACAGCCAGCCGACGATTCCGGTGTGATTCTGAAATCCGATGGACAACCAGATTTTGCCTGCGCACGGTCAGATAGTTTAGGACCAAACGACCCGTGTATTTTCAATAGCCGGGGCAATGTAACTTTGCGAAATCCGCGGACACCCTATGCAATTGGAAGTTCAAATTTAAATTTCACGGCGACATATGTTAACAAAGTAGTAAGCGTAAATACTTTCTCTTTTGATTCGGACTTTCCGATGGTCGCGGATTCTTTAATCATTAAGAGAAAAAGCGATGGCTCGGCCGCGGCTACTTCGAATGTAAACTTTTCTCCCGATAGAAAACATTTAGATATAGTATTTGGTGATTATTTGCAGCCAGGAGATTATGAGGTTTCATTTGTTAAAAGTATCCCAAGTAAGTTCACTCTAAAATATCCGATCGCCTCAGTCACATCGAATCTGCAGTGTTTGAAAGATTCTTCAGGGGTTGACGTCAAAAATGGAACGCTTGTTTTTCCTCCAGAACATGTCCTGGCATGTGCTCTAAACAGTGATAAGTTGACGGTGAATTTTGCCGGCTTTGGAACAACAGACACTAATTTTGTGATAGCATATTTAGCCAATACGGATCCACTTTCAAGTTTTGCTACCCAGAAAGAACCCGACGCCGGATCATTAAAAGTAACTTTCACTGATTCAACTGGGACGAAACAAGAATTAAGCTCGGATAAATTCGAAATTAATGGCCGCATAATTACACTTAATGGCGTGCAAATCATGCCAGGAATGCGGGCTGACTGGACTTATACCTCGACTCCGGTTAAGCCGTCGCTGGTATTTAAACTCAGTGCGGTGCCATTATCTAATACTCCCGTGCAAATTGTTTACCGTTTAGACAAAAATCAAATTTATACTCCACTGATTGCCAAAGATTATACTTTGCAAAGTGATGTTTTTACCCCAATAGATAAAGGCTTTGGTGCCGAATACCAAGTTACTTATCGCACAGTGGATTCAAAATCAGAAAAAACTTCGCTTAATTAAAAAACCGGAGCGTTATGAAATCAGTCATTTGTTTAGTTTTTATATCTGCTGGCTGCACCATCTCGAAGACAAACAACCGAAGTCCTGGTGGTGGTGATTCGAATGTATCATCAGCATCTGGACAGCCAGAGTCTTCAAAAGACTCACGCGTAAAATTAGGAGCCGATGGCAAACCACTCGGATCTGCCACAGGCGGAACGACTGTCACAAGCGATCCAATTCCTGAAAAACCTCTGGACTTTGTTATAGGTCCAGAAAGTCCGCTAAAGTTTGATTCTGTACCCGGAGATTTTTATGTTCTTGAAACGGGCTCTGATGCAAACGACTGTTCTATAACTAAGCCTTGCCGCCAAATTCGCAAAGCTGTAGGGCTTGCTAAAGTCGGTGGAACTATTGTGGTTGGCAAAGGTAGTTACGCAGGTTTTACTGTGGACACCGTCGCGAACGCAGCCAAACCTTTGAAGATAATTGCGCCGGGAAAAGACGCACAGATTCTAGTGACCACCGATCGGCCTGATAATCGCGATACCATCTATATTACCGGAGCAGCTTACGTCATCATTGACGGTCTTAATGCAAATTTTGCGAATCGCTCGGGAGTGCGCGTTGATCAGTGCGATCATATTACCATCAGAAATGGTCGATTTAGTTACAACCCTGAATGGGGAATTTTCACAGACTTTACAACCAATTCAATTTACGAAAATAATGAATTAGCTTATTCAGTTAACCAGCATGGTATTTATGATTCAAATAGCCCGCAAAATTCCATCATTCGACGTAATATTTCCCATGATAATTTTGCCGCGGGTATTCAAATAAACGCTGACGCGTCAATGGGCGGATCGGGATTGTCAGAAGGAAATTTAATTGAATCAAATATTGTTTATCGAAACGGAAAGCGGGGCGGCTCGGCCATTAACCTAGATGGAGTGCAAAACTCGACTGTACAAAATAATTTATTATACGATAACTACGCCACAGGAATTGTTTTCTATCAAGGCGATGGGGCCGCTGGACCAAAGGGCAACAATGTTTTTTACAACACAGTTGTGATGAGCAAAACACAAAGTCGTAATGCATTATTGATGTTTGCTATCGCCGGTAAAAATCAAATTGCTAATAATATTTTCCTAGCGTTCTTAGGCGGTAAGGCTAGCTATAATTTTTCAAACCAAGGCGAAGCGACACAAAACGATTATTATAATAACATTATAAAAGATGTACTTTATGAAGACAGCAATACGTTTTTAAGTATTTCGGACTGGCAAAAATTTGGCAAAGACTTAGGTTCGTTCTTTGCAAATACTGACGAAATTTTTAATTCACCTTCGACGAACGATTACACATTAAAAACTCATTCAGTTGCGATTGGAAAAGGTAAAATACTGGAACAGGTTAAATACGATATTTACGGTCGGCCGCGAGATTTAAAAATTTCTAGCGACATCGGTGCTTATTTAAAATAATTTTCTCTTAAATCGTAAAAAGATCAGAATTTATAATATTCTTATCTGTTTAAAGTTATTATTCGCGGTTCAAAATTTCAGTTTAAAAGTTTTTTTGAACATGCTTTGTCGTCATTTTTTGCTTGTGTTATCATAGAGTTGTCACTTCTATATTTTGGGATTACACAGGTGTCTGTACATAATATTATTTTAATTGGCTCCACTGGAGTGGGTAAGACTTCTACGGGCTTTGAATTAGCCCATTTTTTAAATTTAGGCTTTTTTGACACGGACCTAGCGATTTCTCGGCGTAAAAAAATGTCGTTAGAGGCAATTTTCCAAACATCTGGTGAAGAAGAATTTCGTCGTTTAGAATGCGAGTGCTTTGAGTCGATCTCTTCAGCAAAATCCATGATGATTTCTACCGGGGCTGGCTTTGTAGCTCACAATGACAACCTTAAAAAATTGAAAACAATCGGCTTAGTTGTTTGGCTAAAAATCCCTGCAAGTCATGTGGCCCTGAGACTTTTGGCGGATAAATCTTTAATCGAAAAAAGACCACTTCTAAAAGATGTTTTAACGATCAAGGATATCGAGGCTCAAAAAGCCGAGTTGACACAAAGACTGCAAGTTTTGTCTGATCAGCGCCTGGAATATTACCGCCAAGCCGACATTGAAGTGGATGGAAGCTTTTTGAGCCAGAGCACTTTGGTACGAGCCATTGCTGAAAAAATCAACCACCATACGAAAGCCGGCTAAATGTTTCAATTAAGTCCAGTTACAATGGATATAATGGCGCATCGCCTGGAACACTTGAAGACTCTACCGTGGCGTCTTTATGTTTTTATTGTGATCGGAGCTTTTGTTTCTGCGACGGTAATCTCCACGGCTTTCGGATATTTTCTGCTGTCTAAATTTCATTCCAAAGTTCAGACCGCATTACTGCAAGACAGCGGCGTGGGTTTTAATATTCCCGAAGAATACCCAACGTTATCCGATGCTGATATTAAAAAAATCCTCGAACGTAATATTTTTAATTCCGCAAATGAAGTCGGAACCACTGCCGAAAAATCTGTCGAAGAAATCCCTCGTACCACGTTGCCAATTAAAGTACTTGGACTTATTTATGCAGGTTCACCGGAAGGCGGACTGGCAATGATTGAACTTTCCACAGGCGCTAAAAAAGGCGTGAGCAGCTACTTGGTTGGAGATATCGTGGACCCAAGTTCTTCGGCGATCCTAAAAGAAGTCCAACGCGACCGAGTACTAGTTTTTACTCAAGGTCGCATGGAATATGCCCCGCTTGAAGAAAACGCAATTAGGCGTTCGTCGCGCAAAAAATCCAAATCTTCGGTCGGTGTAAAGTCATCTGATTCTCTCGCCGGCACCGATGCCTTTTCCACCTCTGCTCCGCCAGAGGTATTTAAAGAAGAAGGATTTGAACGCAACGGTGGTGAAATTAAAATGAGTGAAGAATACAAAGCGCGACTACTTGGGGCTGACTTTGCAAATGTTTTACAAGATGCTAAAGCCAATCCTAATATCACCGCCGAAGGTGTTAAGGGTTTTCGTTTAGACCGAATCAGACAAAGTTCGATTTACGAAAAAAGTGGCCTCGTAAATGGTGATATAGTCGAAGAAATCAACGGGGTGCCACTGACTGATGCGGCTCAAGCGATTAAACTTTTGCAAGGGCTTCGCAATGAAGGAGACATTGAACTGCGGGTTAACCGTGGTGGCCAGAAACTTAATTTTAATTTGAAGTCGGGAAAATAATCTTGCAATTTAATTTAATTCACTGGCGCGAGAAATTTTATGAAAAATTCAATAAAGAATTTTTCGAAGCGCGCGTCAATGCCTTGAGAGATCTTGAAAAATTTAACCAAATCTCCGCGCAATTTTGGACGATTATTTTAGTTGTGGGAATTCCTTACATCATTGCATCGATCTTATCTTCTGTATTAGTAGTTTTTATGATTCAATCCATTTTTGCAGGCAAAACTCGAGTTGTAAATTCCACTCAGGAAGCCTTTTTTACCACACAAAAGAGCGGGGAACTTAATTCGCGCGAGCTAAAAAAGATGATTCTCGACCGCAATATTTTTAACTCTGAAGGAAAATTCCCCGACGAAAAAGACATTGCGAATATCAAAAGAAGTTCAGGATTTCGCTTGGAGGGACCGTGCAGTCAGGCTACTCTCGCCATCGAACTAATGGGCACAATTTACCTAGGGAGCGCAGAACACAGTCTAGCAACTGTGCGCGAAAAAGGTTACGATGAGGCCGATATTTATAAAGTTGGCGATCAAATTTATGGAATCGACGGAGCCCTTGTGGCAGCTGTAGAACGTAATAAATTGATCATTAATAATAATGGCTCGAAAGAATGTTTTGATTTATCGAAAAACGAGGCGAAAATTCTTGGAAATAAAGGGGGTTCGTTGATTTCAGAACCGAATTCTGGAGGCGGCGGCGTTTCCTCTGGTTCTGAGATCACTTTAGAAAGTTCAGAGGTAGAACGTGAACTTGGCCCAGGATTTGGTAAAATTATAGATACAGCGCGACTGGTACCGAACACGACCGATGGTGGAATGAATGGTTTCAAAATTTTTGCCATTCGTAGTGGTTCATTATTAGAAAAAGTTGGCTTAAAAAATGGAGATGTTATCACCCAGGTTAACGACGCAAGTTTGAAACTACCCGAACAAGGATTTGCCTTGTTTCAAGCGCTTCAGGACGAGAAAGAAATTCGCATTCAACTTTTAAGAAATGGAACGGATCCGACAAATTTGACAATTAGAATTAAGTAAATAAAGCAGTGGTGAATGGAGTCAACACTATGAAATTTAAAATGATCGCAGTCCTAACTTTACTTGGTGCCGGGTATGCTGCTGCGCAGCAGCCACCGGTGGGAAAATCCGTTCCACCAACACCTCCTGCGGAGGCCGCAAAATCTTTGGATGTGGGCGTAACAAAATTTCCGCCATCTATTCAAAAACCACCAGTTCCTCCCGTTCCGGAACGACTTCCAAATGGTGCCGAAAAAAATCCTACAGCTAGTAATGTGCCTCCTGTTTCACAGCCTAAAACACAATTGCCGCCGCAGAATATTACGCCGCCATCCCAAGCGGTCGATAACCTTCCGCCACCGCCTGAATTATCTCAAGGCTTGGATTCGGAATTTCCCATTCCTTCAGAAGATAGTACGCCGCCCTCTAAATCGAAATTTAAAAGATCTGGTAAATCCCCAACCGTCAAAAAAACCGCCGCCGATACAGCCGTAGTCGAAATTCCTGAGCGTAAAGGTTCCGATGCGGTGCCACCTGGACAGGAATTGGTGAATATCGATTTTCCGGAACCCACAGAAATCAAAGATATTGTTCGTGCGGTTGCTTTGTGGATGAATAAAAACGTTATTTTGGATCGCAACGTTTCTGGGAAGATCCAAATTATTTCACCAAAACGTGTAACCAAAGAAGAAGCTTACCAGGCATTCTTATCAGCCCTAAACGTTTTACAATTTACAACCGTCGAAACCGGAAAACTTGTAAAGATCGTCCCTATTCGCCAAGCCGTAAGAGGTAATCTTCGAACTTTTCAAGGCTCAAATTGGACGCCCCTTACAGATGAAATCATTACGCAGATCGTTCCTTTAAAATATGTTGATGCGCGCAGTATTCAAAATACGTTGTCGCGAATTGTCTCAACAAACTCACTGATTCCCTATGAAAAAACAAATACATTAATTATTACCGACAGCGGCTACAAGGTGCGAAGAATTTTAGATATGTTGCAATTAATTGATGTGCAAGGGCAGCAGCCGCAAGTTTCTATCGTTCCGATTCGTTTTGCAGATGCGAAATGGATTTCAGAAAAGGTAAATGAAATATTACGTGCAAATTCATCGAGTGGTGGCTCGGCGCAAGGATTTAAAATTATGCCGGACGAAAGGTCGAATTCCGTTATCGTGTTTGGCCCGCCTCGATTGATTGAAGATGTTTCTAATTTAGTCAAAAAATTTGATTTTGAAATTGAAGGGTCCTCGCAAGCTTCAATCCACGTTAGGCCTTTAGACTTTGCTGACGCAAAAAAAATTGCCAGCACATTGTCTTCTTTGGCGTCAGGCAATAAAAATCAAACCCGAAGGCCTCCAGTATTTAACGGTGGTGTAGGTGGCGTTCCACTTAATGCGCCGAAACCAAACGAGGCTCCTGATGTGGCTGAGTTAAGTGGTGATGTAAAAATTACCGCAGATGAATCGACAAATTCACTGCTAGTAACGGGTTCAAAAGCGGCGTACAATGCAGTGAATTCCATCGTTCGAAAACTCGACATTAAACGGAGTCAGGTGTTTGTTGAAGCCGATATTTTAGATATTTCAGTGAATAATAATTTTAGTTTTAGCACGTCGATTTTTGGTGGTGCAAAAGCTGGCGAAAATAATGTTATCACGACGTGGCAGGCAGCTCAGATGGCGCCTTTGATAACGAGTCAGGCAACGTTGGGAGCTGATGGCAAAGTCAGTGATGCCAATGCTCAGGCCATCGGCAAAACTTTTGCCGACGATATGTCGATTGGTATTTTGTCAGGGAAAACGATTGAAGTTCCGGGTCTTGGTAAATTTTCGCCCGGTGCTTTGATTAAAACTGTAAAAAATGATTCAAATACGCGAGTTCTAGCATCACCTCATATTTTAACCAGCAACAACGAAGAGTCAAAATTTGTAGTTGGAAAAAGAATCTACTTTAAAACTTCAGATTTTGCCGCAGCGACTGGTGTTGTGGCGCCGAAACTTGAAAAAGAAGACGTAGATTTAACTCTGCAAATCAAGCCCAATATTTCAAACAGCAATCATGTGACTTTGAAAGTGGACCTGGAATCAAATAGTTTAGGTACACCCGATCCATCGTCTAAAACACCAACTATAAACCGCCGAAAATCATCACAGACGGTAACGGTTAAAAATAGTCAGACTATCGTCATATCGGGTTTAGTTGAGAATCAGCAGATTGAAAGTTTCCAAAAAATTCCTTTACTAGGTGATATACCAATTTTAGGCTGGCTGTTTCGTAATACCCAAACACTTAATTTGAAAAGTAATTTGGTAATTTTTTTAACGCCGCATATTATTCACGGATCCGATGATCTAGCTGCTATTTATCAACAGAAAATTAAGGAACGAGACGAATTTATGGAGCAAGTCTACGGATCAGGTTTCCGCGATGATAAATTCTACGCATCACTTCCCAAGGCCGAAGACGGAGTTTATACGCCCGATGCACTCGACGAAGCTGACAAAAAAAAGCGCGAGCAAATAATGAAATCAATGGCGGAAGAATCGAGTGAAGTTGCAAAAAAACCTTCTGAAGAAGCCAAAGCACGTCAAGCCGAAAAAACTCCGGTGCCGGCAAATGCTACGATTCAAGGTGCGGGAGGTAGTTCGTCATTTGGTGGCAGCTCAGATACTCCGAATTTAGCACCTTTACCTCCGATCCCGGGATCACCTTTACCTCCGCCGCAGTCTGGTTCTGGTGACGGAAATGAATTCGATGGTAATGTTGGTGGAGGCGGTTCACTTCCTCCCCCAGTCCCGCAGGAAATTGACTAATATTTTTTAAGAATCTGGAATTACACTTATGACCGATACCTTTAATAGAAAAGATCCCCATATCCTTCCGCCGCCGCCGACCACGGCTGGATCGGAGGATTCGCAAGTCGACGAAGAAGGTGGCGAAAGCCCCGCACGGTGGTCTTTTCTGCCGACAGTTTCTTTTAAAAAAATGCAGCGCAAATCCATTGGTGAAATTCTCGTAGAGTCCAATTCTTTAAGCAAACCAGATCTCGACAAAGCATTGGCAATTCAGCAGAAATTAAAAACTCCAGAACGCCTTGGCAAAGTTCTGCTGCAAAATGAGCTTGCAACCGAAGAGGATATTTTACGAGCCTTGGCAGCTCAACTTGATTTGCCTTATTATAATCGCCTGCCCGTCAATGATATCGATCCTGCGCTAATCGATCATATTCCCATTCAGTTCTGTCGAGATCACCTTATTTTGCCGGTAGCGCGTGATGATTTTAATGTCACCGTGGCTGTTGCTGACCCTTTAAATATTTATCCGATCGATGATTTAAGGCTTATTTTATCGACGAATATAAATATGGTAGTCAGTTCGCCGCAGGTCATAGAAAATAGCATTAACCGTGTTTATGAGCGGTCAAGTGATGCATCACAAAAAGTTATCGATGAGCTGAATGTTCCCGACATCGGTGGCGAAGAGGATTTGGATCAGACCAGAGATTTACTTGAATCGACAGACGATGAAAAGCCAATCATTAGACTTGTGCATGGACTTTTGGCGCGTGCCGTTAAAGAAAAAGCATCGGATATTCATATTGAGCCTTATGAAAACGACATTGTAGTGCGTTTTCGAATCGATGGATCGCTACAAGATAAAATGCAAATTCCGCGGCGCCATGCGGGGTCGCTGGCATCACGAATTAAAATCATGGGCAAATTAAATATTGCCGAAAAAAGAATTCCGCAAGATGGACGTATTAGTATTAAAGTTGCGGGCAAAGATATCGATGTGCGATTGTCAGTATTACCAACCGCCCATGGCGAGCGCATAGTGATGCGACTTTTGGATAAGTCTGCGGGTGCAAAACGTCTTGATCAAATGGGTCTTGATGGCGAAATATACGATCAATGGGTCAAATTAATCGATCAAAAACACGGAATTATTCTGGTTACGGGCCCTACTGGGTCCGGTAAATCGACTTTGTTGTATGCTTCTCTTATGCAAATAAACACAACCGACATTAATATTCTTACGATTGAAGATCCCGTGGAATACCAGCTTTCAGGCGTAGGACAGATCGAAGTAAAAGATAAAATCGGTTTGGGATTTGCGGAGGGTTTACGCTCTATTCTTCGTCAAGATCCAGACGTCATTATGATCGGAGAGATTCGTGACGCGATCACCGCAAAAATTGCAATTCAAGCTTCGATCACTGGTCACTTGGTGTTATCAACTTTGCATACAAATGATACCGCAAGTACCGTGACACGATTGATGGATTTTAATATTCAGCCTTTTCAAATAAGTTCTGCGGTTCTGGGTGTGCTTTCCACTCGCCTCGTCCGAAAACTTTGCACTTCCTGTCGCGAGGCCTACGTTCCTACGGACCGAGAACTTGTGATGATGGAAATTTCGCGTGAAAAATTCGCTGGTAAAAAAATATATCGCAGTGGTGCCGGCTGTGACAAATGTCTTACGACGGGCTATAGTGGCCGTATGGGCGTTTACGAATTACTGGTATTTGATGACCAGATTCGTGAAGTCATTACCCGATCACAAGACGCAAAAATTATAAAAAAATGCGCGCTCGACAAAGGAATGATCTCGCTTCGAGCTGCCGCAATGAAAAAAGTTGTAATGGGTTTAACATCTCTTGACGAGGCTATTCAAAAAACCCAGTCCGATGATTTTGACATGATTCCTGCTGTTCCGGCGGCGGTTTAAAAGGATAAAGTTTTTTTATGCCTATGTTTCAGTATAAAGGCTTCGATGGCAAATCGGGATCTGCGCGCAAAGGTGTAATCGAAGCCGACTCCATGCGCGCCGCTCGCGTGAAGCTAAAGCAGAGAGATGGAATTCTTGTTTCCGAACTCAAAGAGGAAGCATCTTTAGGCAAAAATAAAGTTAGCACGTCGGGCAAAGTAACTGCGGGTGCCAAGGTCAAAACCCAGGATTTAGCGGTTATGACGCGGCAGTTTTCGGTTTTACAAAAAGCCCACGTGCCGCTCGACGAAACCCTGCGTGCGTTAACAGCCCAGGTTGAAAACCCGATCTTACGGCAGACGCTTGCGGATTTGAAAGATCAAATTTCCGAAGGAAAATCTTTGGCCGATGCTCTCGGTACATATCCATCAATATTTAACAAGTTGTACGTAAATATGGTACGTGCGGGAGAATCTTCAGGAACTCTTGGCCTTGTTTTTGAACGACTGGCTGATTTTATAGAATACGAAGTTAAGATAAAAGGTCAGGCGATGTCTGCAGCGGCCTATCCGAGTATTATGATTCTTGCAGGTGCAGGAATTATTACATTTTTATTTGTTGGTGTTGTTCCTAAACTGCAAAAAGTTTTTATTTCGCTCAAGGTAAAATTGCCCTGGTACACAAAATTATTAATTGCATTCAGTGAATTTTTGCAGCAGCGCTGGTATGTGGTTGTGATTGGAATATTTGCGGTGATTTATTTTTTCAAGCGTTGGAAAGCAAGCGAAAAAGGCCGCCACCGTTTCGATCATTTTTTGCTGCATGCGCCAATTGTGAGCGGACTTGTTTTGCGTATCAATGTTTCGCGATTTACAAAAACGCTTTCGACTTTATTGTCGTCAGGTGTACCGATTATTAATGCTTTGGAAATCACAAAAAACACCATTGCCAATACGCTGATCGCAAATGTTGTAGAAAATGCGAAAATCGCAGTGCAAGAAGGCCAAAGTTTGGCAGCGAGCATCGATAAGTCGCGGCTATTTCCTCCGCTTGTCTCGCACATGATTATGACGGGTGAGAGAACGGGACAATTAGAAGAGATGTTAGGGCATGTTTCTGATGCTTATGATTCGGAAGTAGAACGTAAGGTCGACGCAATTATCTCGCTAATTGAACCCTTGATGATTATTTTAATGGCTCTCGGAGCAGTGGTGATTATTATTGCCCTATTTGTACCTATGATGTCGATTATGAGTCAAATAAAGTGAGGTTTTTCAAGTAAAAGATGGGTGTCTGCAACCTCTTATCTTCCCCATCATCTCCTTCGCGACAATTGGATTCTCTAAAATCAACATCGAGTAGATAATAAGTAGCTGGCGCAAAATTCGAAAGTTTTGAGGACGTAAAATTAGCTACGTGGGAAGTTGACGCTGCGTTAGGCATCGTAGAATACTAATTCGTACTGACTTGATATTTTTAGATTTTAAATCTATGAATTTTTAAACTGTAGACATCATTTTAGTGGCTGTGGTACCAGTTGAAATATGAGTAAATTATCCGCATTCCATTCTATTTCCACTGATAAATGTTTCAAAGTATGCCTCCTCTGTTTTCGAGAAAAGGGGATTTGGACTAAGGCCAGTTGTTTTTTAACTCTTTGGCTTAACTTTATCCTGTTTTCAAATCTTCAGGCTGCTGAGCCAGGCATGTCCGTCGTTAAAATTGGAGCTGAGAAGTTACCGCCTTCAGTTAGGTATGCCGCTGGAGCCATGGCCAAACTTGAGATTCGTTCTTCAAATCCTATGCAGGTAAGATGGGAGCCGGGATATCCCAAAGTTGCAACCGCCTGGCATTTGGGAGGAGGTGTTTGGATGACGTTAGGAAGTGAAATTGCTCGACATTCGGTAGCGGGTTCGGTTCCTTTCCCACAAACGACAACCGGGAAATTTTATGCCGGATTTGGGGTGGGTCCGACTTCTGCTCCGATACAATATCGCGAAGAAACATTTGAAATGTATTTGGTGGGAATGGTGCGACGCCTCGTGCAGGTTCCTCAAGATTTTCAATGGAAAGTTGTCGAACGAGAAGCAGAAATTTGGATGGCGGAATTTGATCCAAGGCGCACGACGGGAGACTATGCGATTTTTCGAGTACGAGATTTACAACCCTCAGCTAAAATTTCGTTATCGGTCGGAGAGGAAGAGTTGGGAGCAGGTGATGAGGTCATCGTAATGGGTTACCCGGGAAATGATTCTTTCGGTATGCCGATTCGCAGTAACGATCTTTACGCTGTTCGCGGTCGAATTGAAAAAATCTCTAATAATGCCTCAATTATTCTGGACCGGTCTTTGGATAGTGGATTCGAAGGAGGGCTTATTCTTCATGTTAATTCTGGTCGCGCCATTGGGATGGTTACTTCTTCTGTAAGACAAGCTTTTGGCCGGTCTTCTGGGATTTCCGGTTTCCGTGTATCTAGTGTTGCAATCGATTTACGAGCATTGCGGCTTGATGAAAAATTGCAATCAATATTAAACGGAGATTGTGCATCCGTAGTCGCAAAGCCATAAATTAATTTGTGAAAATTCGTAATTAAAAATCTCGTAAATGTTTTCAGACTCCCAGCTTTCAAATTTAAAAGTTGTTAACTTGGATACAGGGTAGTTGCTGCGATCCTTTAACATACTAAAAATCCAATTAAATTTGAGACTTAAAAAACACCTCTGTAACTTCTTAATAACTGTGTCCCCACCGCAGCAAAAGAAAGTCAAAAATATTTTTATAAATTCCGGTCTATTTTTGTGGCGAATAGTTCCAGGGCAGCCATGCAGCTGGATTTT
>JAYVPO010000209.1:0-94559 GCA_043757325.1 bacterium | reverse complement strand
TTTTACCAACCAAGCTAGATCGTTGACGCTTCCCCAAAAGTCCTAGCAACTTTTGGTTCAACGGCTACCTAAAAATTAGGCAGCAAGTGCGTAATCGTTGCCGATTAGCGTTTGGCACATGTTTAATAACCGGGTCACCTGCCGACCCCGGACGTGCGTCCTAACTCAAAATCTACATCCGTCGAAGCCTTTACACCCCCAACTTTACATATAGACTAACGGAAAACCTACGAATTGAATAGCGTTCTTAAGATTTACTTGACGGAAGCACCACAAATTCTATAGTTTGGTTATTTCAACCTGTTCCACCTGTGCTTTGAAAGGCAACCGTAAATTATGTTAGCTCCTGCAAAAAACAAACAGTCTGTTAAATGTAAACTAAAAAAAGGTGACGAAGTTGTGGTCATTGCGGGTAAATCTCGTGGTAAAACTGCAAAAATCGAACGTGTGGATCGCAAACATGACCGCGTCTATTTGGAAAACGTTAACTTCGTAAAACGCCACACTAAACCAAGCATGCAAAATCAAGACGGTGGCATTGTCGATAAACTTGTACCGTTACACGTGAGCAACGTAGCGTTGGTGGATCCGAAGACGAAAAAGCCAACTCGTATTGGCTACAAAGTCGAAAATGGTGTTAAAGTTCGTTTTGCAAAAAAATCAGGCAGCATTTTAAGCTAAGTCTGATTAGCAATTTACGTTACCCTTATCAGATGGGAACAAAATACACGCATTGGATTGAGCGCTCAACTGCTCGGCCGAAAAACTTACAAGAAATTCGGCAGTCAATTTTGGCTGCCCGTTCGTTTTCGCCATTAGATAAACTCGACTACGGAGATTTTGGCCTCGAAGCCATCGCTAAAACTCTTAGTGAATATATTTTAACAAAGAAAAAAATTGCGCTTTACGCCGACTACGATGTCGATGGCACGATGAGTTGTGTTTCCTGGATCTGGTTTTTTAAGGCCATCGGTTTTACCGAATATGTGCACCATATCCCGTGCCGGTTTAATGAAGGTTACGGCGTCAATTTAAACGCCGTGAAAACCCTAATACACGACCACAAAGTTGACGTGATCATTACAATGGACACAGGAATTACCGCAAATATCGAAGCCGAATACTGCAAACAAAACGATGTCTTGTTTATCTGCACGGATCACCATAAAATTCAGGCCGAAAAGATTCCTGACGCACTTATTTTAAATCCTAAAATGCACTCCAATCCCCTTTATCAGGAACTCTGTGGCTGTGGCATTACGTTTGTACTGCTAAGAAAAATGGCCGCCTACTTTCCCGAATTAAACGCGAGTCATTTACTTTGGATTGACCTGGTATCTCTGGCAGGTATGGCCACAATCTGTGATGTCGTGCCGCTCAATCCAGTAAATCATAAACTTGCAAATCTTGGTGTCAAAGCCCTGGCCAAAAGCGAGCGCAAAATTCTAAAAGTTCTACGCGAAAAAGCGGCCATCGAAAAAACCGACGAGCAGGATTTTGGATTTCGCTTAGGACCAAGAATTAACGCCGTCGGCAGGCTAGAGCATGCGGATTATGTTATTAAGGCATTTATTGATGAAGATCCGGAACCACTTGTGCAGAAAATGAATGAATGCAATGAACTCCGCAAAAAAATTCAATTAAAAATTACTTCCGACGCGTTAGCAAGAATTCATGGCGAACACCACCACCCGGTTATTTTTCTTGGCGACGAATCGTGGCATCCCGGAGTGATTGGAATTGCCGCAAGTAAAATTGTCGAGAAAACCTGGAAACCAACCTGGCTTTTTCAAATTAAAGATGGCGTCGCCAAAGGATCGGCACGATCAATACCAGGTTTTGATATCACCGAAGCCATGGTTTCTTGCAAAGATTTGTTCTTAAAATTTGGAGGGCACGGAGCCGCCGGTGGGTATTCGTTTTCGGTTGAAAAAATGCCTGAAATCAAACAAAAACTCATTCAATATGCCGAAAAAATAAAACTTCAGTCACAGAATCTTTGGGAATCGCGGATTTATTTTGACTTCGAGTTGGACGCGGAACATTTAAACCTTAAACTTTTAGAAACCGTGGAAAGCTGCAAACCTTTTGGAAATGGTTTTGAGGAGCCAAGATTTTTATTAAATGGCATCGTCGAAAAATTTAGTTTTCTAAATAACAAACTAACTGGCGAACCCAAACATTCGCAGGTTTTTTTGCGTCTTAATTCCTATTCAGCCGTTAAAATCATGTTTTTTAACGAGGTGCTTGATATGTTAGAAAACGGCTTACGCGTAACGATTTTAACTTCGATTCAGCGCAATGTTTTTCGCGGAGTGACAAGTATTTCTTATTTCGGTAACGACATTGCTTTCCATCATTAAATCGCGAATTGTAAAAATCGCTAAAAATAAACCTAGTTATATTTTTATATTTCTTGCGACTGTTGCGGTTGTCTTTGTGTTTTATACCAGCGGTTTTCGCCAAAATGTGGAAAATTATTTTTACGACCTAAGAACGCAGTGGATGCCTGACCTGGAAAAAATAGACGGCACGGTTGTGATTATTTCTGATGAAAAAACCCCCGAGGCTTTAAAAACAAAAAGTTACGGTGATATTCTAGTAGGCATCACCGGTGCTTTGGCTCAGACACAAGCCAAGACTATTGGAATCCTTATTTTTCCAGAATTTTTTAAACTTAATTCAGATCAGTCTTACCTTTTCGATAAAATCATTACTTATGACGACCGATTTTTAATTGGCACACTTGGTTATAACTATTCCACACCCTCAGTATTGAATTTGCCGCAAGAATATAAGGGTATCCTCGACCGAGTATCGGGAGTTGAGTCTTTTAAAAAGTCTGGTCGTTCGGTTTTAAGAAATTATCCCGCCACATCTTTTAGAGGGCTGTCGCAGAAATACTCATTTCCGGTTCAAGTTGCTTTGAAAGCGAGAAATTCCTACGTGGATCCCGAAAAATATTTCCGTCTTAAACCTATTGCCCCAGATAAATTTACAACCCTTCGCGCAGAAGATATTATTTTGAATCGAGGTAAATTCGAGGCTACCTTGGCTGGTAAAATTATTATTTATGCTGACGTTCGACTTCCTACGGTCGAAGTTCCAACTTCGCCGCGCGTCTGGCTAAAAACACCTTTGCTCAAAAAAGGCTTTGGCACACACATAGTCTATACCACAGCAGCGGTCGTACAAAATTTTGTAACCAAAAGTTATTTAAAAACCCCGAACGTGATGTTCAACGTTGCTCAGATATTATTTATGGCCGCAATTTTATTTTATCTGTGGCGCCTTCCCAGTGCAGCCGCAAGCTCGGGGTCATTGCTGTTAATTTTTGTGATGTTTTGGTTACATACTATTTTTTATCGCTATTTAAATTTTGATTTGCCGCTTGCGGATTGTTTTTTGTTTTATTTAATCATAGTGATTTTATGCCTATTGAAACGACTTGAAATCGAGTTAAAACTGCGCACACACGAAGAGGTTGACTTGATCGCGAAAGAAGATTCCTGGGCTCTGCAGGCACGGTTTTTTGAACAATTTTCTAGCCTTTGTTTGTCAAAAACTGAAGAAATACTCGCAACGTGTCAAAATAATTTGCAGGGACCACAAGCTTACCTTCAAAGGTTTAGTCAGAGCTGTGAAGAATTTCGATATTATCTGCAGGACATGAAAAACGCCCATTCTTTGGAGTCCGTGCTGAATAGTCAGCGTAAAAATACAAAATTTGATTTGGGCCCATGGCTGCAAAAAATCATCCAACGATTTGAAACCAAATTAACCGAAAAAAACATGCAAATTATTATTGCTAATGACGTAAAGTCTCTAGTAGATTCCGCACCACAGATTCTGGACGTGGTGCTTTTTAATCTGATATCTAATGCCGTATCTTATGCGCCCGATGGATCGAAAATTTTTGTATCAGTAGCGTTTTATAAATATATTTTTAAACCTTCAATATTAGAAATTAAAATCCGCGACCAGGGCCCAGGAATTGCTAGAGAATTCCACGAGAAAATATTCGAAAAGTTTTACCGAATTAAAAATGAAGAAATCTACCGTGTGCGAGGATCAGGTATGGGGCTCTACCTAGCGCGATATTTTACCAGGCAACTGGGTGGCGAACTTACGTTAAAATCAAAACTTCAAGAAGGTGCGGAATTTTGCATAAGAATTTAAAAACAAGAAATATTTTTTTTCTTAGACTTATTCTTTTGATATTACCTTTAATGCTGCTCGCATTTTTTACACTTTTTTTAACCACTATTGTTTTTTACTTTGACGGCAAAGAAGAAAGCCTCGCGGCCAAAGCTGAAAATATCTTTCTAGCATTTGCCTTACGAAATTCTCGAGTACCGGTCGTTCAATCAGACAAACTTATATCGGTCTCGGTTCAAGATTCGGATTTCAAGTTGCTCCGTCGTTCTATGGAAACCCCTTTAAACGAAGCCCATTTGTTAGAGTATGCCGAAATTCTGCGTCAAGTTTTAAAGCGCAACCCCCAGCTTGTGGTTGTTTCTGTGTTGGCACAAGCGCATTATTCGGACGAAACTTATTTCGCAGCTTTATTTAACGTTGTGAAAGAATTTGCGGCTCAAAACAAAGTTGTGTTCGCCTTTCCCAGATTTCTTTTTAGCCAATTTAGTCAAACATTACGACGAGAATTTATTTTTCGTGATGCCATTGATTGTAGAACACTTATAAGTCTGGTTTGCCCTTTGGGGCCAGATTCGATTTTAAATTATTTAGTCCGAAAATTTGCGATCGTTCCTGAAAAAGTTATTACCCGAAATCTTTCTTCAGAAGATGACAGTATCGTCATGCGACTTCCGACTTTGAAGGAAAATCAGAAATTCAGCTTCTACGATTTAAAAGAAGAGCCTCAAACTCGTCAAATTCCAGATGGTGCGTTAGTCTTTATTGGCAATTCAATGCGGCAAGATTTTTTATTCCGCGATAATTTAACACTTTTGCAACGAAATTTTATCGCCATAGACAATAGCTCACAAAGTCTAATGATCGACGGCGAAACCTGGCACGAGCAGTGGGCGCGAGTCGCTCAGATGTTGATCGATGGAACTGAAGTCCGGGTTGCTTCTGCAAGACTCGAAACCGGTTTTGTGTTGTGGCTTATTATGCTGGTTTTTGTGACTGCCTGGAAATGGCAGAGCCGGGCTTTTGCATCGTTTTTTTTAGGTAGTGTGCTCCTGCCATTCGGCAATATTCTAGGAATAAAGTATTTTTCGGTTTACGTTCCGATTGTAAACATGGTTTTTTGGGGCACAATAAGTTTTGTTTTGCTGTCTTTTGGTTCGATGACTTACAATGCTATTTTGAAACGCGTTGTGAAATTTCGCAAACAGCGGGGTGATTTTCATGCGGATATTAAACAAAATTTCTTGTCTATCATCAGTCACAACGTCAACACTCCTATTGCGCAGATTAAAGGTCTTTTCGATGCTTTTTTCAACGCCGAAGACCTGCGCTTTAAATCCATTGGAAAAAATATTGAATTGATGAACTTAGCGGCTAAAATCACATTAGCTTCTTCCAGAGCCGTTGCGACTTCGGCAAGTTCATGCTCGCTCGAGACAATAATTAAAATTTTCTTAGAACGATACTCAGTCTTTTTTGAGCGACTTGATATTGACACCATTGTGACTTTAAATCAAGGTTCTTCTACGGATGGTGAACGGCTTTACTGCGAAGAAGATAACCTTGCAATTGTGCTTTTATGTGCGATTTTTGTATTAACGCAAAATTGCGAAGGTCTTGTTGAGGTGAAATTTCATAAGTCTGGCTTCGATCTATTTTGTAGTTTTGATTTTAAAGCCATCGCAAAAAACCAATCCGAAGATTTTTTGATCAAGGCGGCCGAGCATCTTCTTTCGGAATATCAAAAAGCCGGTAGAATTTACGGGATAACTAGCCTTAATTTAACCTCCGTCCAGCCTTCAATTTCTTTTCCAAATTTATTTTTGCGCGGCGAGAATTCTGCTTTGCGCATAGAATCTAGTACTCTTTGATCCATGCCGTAGCCAATTTTTTTTTTCAGTTCGACATCGCGAACATGCCCCATCTCATCCACAAAAACATCCACTGTAAAAACACCTTCTAGGGCCGCATCAACCGCTTCGTCGGTATATTTCGGCAATTGAAAAGTTGCTGGAATTAGCGTGGCATAGTGCGACAAATCGCCGGTGAAGTCTTTAACCTCAGAAGGTTTAAGTCGCTTGCCGTCGTCTTCGGTTAATAACGTATTGCCAACAGGAACCGCGATCCCGCCGCCTGGAGTTATAACAGATTTGTCAGCTCCAAATACGGGAGCTGCAATTGGTGTTTTGGGAATGGGTTTTTCGGTTGGGATAATTTTTTCTTTTATTTTTTTCTTTCGAGGAGAAATCTCTGGCTGCGGAATGCTCTGAGCGGGTGGTGTTTTAACAATTAATTTTATTTTCTGAAAGTTTTGCTTTGTTTCAGGCTGAAGAAAAGTAAGCACAATTAAGTGAATGACACAGGAACCGAGAATCGTGAATTTTAAAATGTCCATAAAACCATTTTACAGGCTTTAAGTTCATTTACCAAATCCACGATTCGGTTTATAGGAACTTTCTAGGCAAGCGCAGGTACGTCTTCAAACGGATTGTTATGGAGAGATTTGATTCCTTTGTGATGTTTCAATTTTTCTTTTTTGCGGCGGAGAATGCGATTGAACTTTTCTGCCATAGAATCAATTAAGGAATACATATCTTGACCCGACTGCTCTATTTCGGTGTCAAAACCGTCGCCAGCCTTGAGTTGAATTTTTGCGGAATGAAGATGGTGATCTAAGCCAAACTGTATATGAACATGCACGGGTTTTGTAACGAATTTTTGGATGCATCGGGAGAACTTTCTCTCGGCAAGTTGAATAAGCGCATTTGACGGATCCATCTTTCGGAAACTGAATTGAAATTTCATGGGCACTACCTCCTTATGAAGTTTAAAACCAGTCGACACAACATCGACCTACAGTTTAAATCTAAACCTCACCAAAAGATTATCAAGTTCCGTCTGCTCAACAGTGAAAAGATATTTGTTTCCGATATATTAATTAGAACAAATTAAAAAAAAAGGACTTCAGCCTGAAGTCCTAAAAATCAAAAAAACATTCAAATTAATGAATTAAAGTTTGAGTTTACCGGTTTCCGAAGTCTCGACGTCCACCGCCGCCGAATCCACCGCGACCACCACCTCCGCCGCCTCCACCGCCTCCGCCGCTGCGGAATTCACGTTTTTCTTGTGGACGCGCTTCGTTTACAGCCAATTTACGGCCCATAAACTCTTGACCATTGTGTTTTCGAATTGCTTCTTCTGCTTCATTATCTGAAGACATTTCCACAAATCCGAAACCTTTGCTCCGACCAGTGTCGCGATCGCTGATCACTTTGGCCGTATCTACAGCACCTGACTCGGAGAACAATTTATGAAGATCGTTATCCGTAACACTGTAAGACAAATTCCCTACGTAAAGCTTCTTTCCCATACAAACCCTAACAAAACATTAAACTAGATTGCTTCCTTAAAATCACTACGACTTAGGCCAATCACCCAAGACTATATCAAGTGTTCAGTAAAGAAACAAACCAAAAAGCACTTGTTGGAAATATTTATTGCACTCTGAAAAAATCCAATGTTGACAGAGTAGCCAATTACTGGTTTCGTTTACTTTCACAAATTTTGTGATCGAAATTAACAAAAAAGGTTTATCAACTTATGAAGTCTAAGTTTCGTGCTATTTTGATGTCGGCATTTAGTGTCACATTGGCTTACACAGCCCAAGCGGAAAATCCCTCAAAAAAGGATCCAATCTTGATTGGTGGCGTGCATTCAATGACTGGACCTGAAGCAACATTTGGGGTCTCGACGGTAAACGGTGCAAATTTAGCGCTTAAGAAAATTAATGCCGCCGGCGGAATAAATGGCCGATTGATCGAATTTAAAAATCTGGACAATCAAGGAAAGCCCGAAGAATCTGCGTCGGCGATTAAACGATTGATTAACCAAGACAAGGTTATTGCCATCATCGGCGAAGTGGCTAGTTCTAATAGTCTCGCTATGGCGCCGATTGCACAGGCTAGTAAAATTCCGATGATCTCACCATCTTCGACAAACGAAAAAGTTACCGCTCAAGGAGATTATATTTTTCGTGTGTGCTTTATCGATCCCTTTCAAGGAACGGTGATGGCAAAGTTTGCTTTAAATACTCTCAAAGCAAAAAACGTAGCGATTCTTCGCGACACAAAAAGCGACTACAGCTTGGGCCTTGCCGAACATTTTAAAAAGTATATGGAAAAAAACGGCGGCAAAATTGTCGACGATCAAACCTATTCAAAAGGTGACCTGGATTTTAAATCGCAACTGACAACTATTCGCGGCAAAAAACCCGATGCGATATTTGTTCCCGGATACTACACCGACGTCGGCTTAATCGCACGCCAAACCCGTGAATTAGGTATCAAAGTACCGCTTCTTGGAGGTGATGGATGGGACTCTGAAAAATTAACTGAGATTGCCAAAAAAGCTATCGACGGTTCTTATTATTCCAATCATTACTCGGCAGATGATAAAGCTGAAGTTGTGCAAAAATTTATTTCGGAATACAAGGCCGCGTATAAGAAAACTCCAGATGGATTGGCTGCCCTCGGATACGATGCGATGGTTCTTTTGGCTGATTCGATGAAAAAGACAAAAGAAATCACATCAAAAAATATCCGCGATGAACTAGCAAAAACCAAAGATTTTAAAGGTGTTACTGGCAATATAACAATGGACTCCAATCGCAATCCAGTCAAATCTGCGGTTGTTATTGAGCTTGTGAAAGGCGAACACCATTTTAAAGAAAAGATTGATCCCTAATATTTTAGAAGAGTAGTAAACGTTGAGCGATTTTGTACAGCATCTTATAAATGGTCTAAGCCTTGGTAGTATCTACGCGCTTATTGCACTTGGCTACACCATGGTTTTTGGAATTCTACAGCTGATAAATTTTGCCCATGGCGAAGTTTATATGTTGGGAGCCTTTGCCGGAATGTATGCGGCTAATTATTTTGGTTTTGGCGAACGCCCGTCGGTTTTTGCTTTAATCGGCACTGTTGCCATTGCCATGGCCGTGTGTGCATCCGTAGGCTTTGTGATCGAACGTTTTGCCTATCGACCATTGCGCGGATCGCCGCGAATTAATTTGCTCATTACTGCTGTTGGAGTTTCGCTTTTTTTACAGTACACCGGACAATTGGTTTTTGGTTCCGACCCGAAGTTTTTCCCGCAGATCTACGATCCTGGAGAATTTTGGACTTTTGGAAGTAACCCCGACAGTCAATTAATCATCAATCCAGTGCAGGTGATTGTTTTTTGTTTAAGTCTTAGTTTGATGGCGATTTTGCAATTTGTTATTTTAAAAACACGACTTGGGCGCGCCATGCGTGCGGTTAGTTTTAATCATCAGTATGCAAGTTTAATGGGAATTCCAACCAATAGAATCATCAGCGCAACATTTATGCTTGGGTCATCTTTGGCTGGCGCAGCCGGTGTTTTGGTCGGCCTTGCGTACCCGCGAATTGATCCATTAATGGGCTCAATGGCTGGTCTCAAGGCTTTCACTGCGGCAGTACTTGGAGGTATCGGCAACGTATCGGGAGCTGTGCTGGGCGCCTTTACTTTAGGATTAGCGGAAGCACTATTGGTAGGCTATTGGACGCCGACTTATCGTGATGCTCTGTCGTTTACCATCTTGATAATTATATTGTTGTTTAAGCCCCAAGGTATTCTGGGACGCAATCAAACCGAAAAAGTATAGAGACTAATTCATACTGGGAATAGAATCTTTTGAACCCTTCGAACTCCAAAAAATACACGCATTTTAGCGACAAAAACAACGTACTGTACTGGCTCGTAGTGTTGATCGGGATTTGGATTTGTCATTATTTAGTTAGGGATTACCAAGAATCCTATTTTATGAGCATCGCAGTCTATTCGGGAATTAATATTATTTTGGCAGTGAGTCTAAATTTAGTGTTTGGATTTACCGGGCAATTTTCAATCGGTCACGCCGGATTTATGGCAGTTGGCGGGTATTTTTCGGCGTTTGTTTCCCTGTGGTTTGGTGCGAAATTTCCTGAATTACTTGCAAATGAAATATTTAGTAATTTATTTTTTGTAGTAAATCTTGTTGGCGGAGGCGTTGCTTCTCTTGTTATGGGATATTTAGTGGGACTTCCTACACTCCGCTTGCGCGGTGATTACTTGGCAATTGTCACGCTTGGCTTTGGTGAAATCGTTCGAGTTTTAATTTTGAATATGGATTTTATCGGTGGAGCTCGCGGTTTGCCTGGAATTCCTTCATACACAAATTTTGGAATCGTTTATAGCGTTGCTTTAATCGCGGTATTTGTTGTGTCTAGAACCATGCGGTCGGCCGCTGGAAGGTCTTTTCTTTCGGTTCGAGAAGATGAAGTTGCGGCAGAGGCTATGGGTGTCAATACTACCAAAGCAAAGGTTCGAGCTTTTATGCTGGGCTCTTTTTTTGCTGGAGTTGCAGGGGGATTATTTGCGCATTATTTGCGTTATTTAAATCCATCGACTTTTGATTTTAATAAAAGTTTTGAAGTGATTATCATGGTGGTTTTTGGAGGAATGGGAAGTATTTCAGGAAGCGTTGTGGCGGCTATTTTTCTAACCGCTCTCAAAGAAATGCTGCGCCCACTGCAAGATCTGACGCAAATTGATTTGCGAATGATTATTTACGCTCTAATACTGATTATTGTTATGCTTACCCGCCCTCAGGGAATCTTTGGCGAGAAGGAAGTTTCGGCATTTTTTTCTAAGCGCAATCGAATTTCCAAAAGGAGTTAAAACGTGACTGGAAATTCCGAAATTGCATTAAAGACAAATGAACTAACTATTCAGTTTGGCGGTCTGAAAGCCGTACAGAATTTGAATTTAGAAATTCCTAAAGGCGCAATTTACGGCCTTATTGGCCCCAATGGTGCGGGCAAGACCACGTTATTTAATATGCTTACAGGAGTTTATACACCAACGTCTGGCGAAATAACCTTGTTCGGAACTGCTATTCAAGGCAAAAAACCTTATCAAATAAATTCTCTCGGCCTCGGGCGAACGTTTCAAAACATTCGACTTTTCAAAAATATTTCCGTTTTGGATAATGTTTTAATCGCTCTAGATCAACGCCCAAAAACTAAAAAATTTAATTTCTTTGCTCAAATAATGCAGACTCCAGCCGTTTTAAAAAACGAAACTGCTAAACTTCATGAAACGTTGGATTTGTTAAAAATATTTGCATTAGATACCCGAGCTGACGAACTTGCGGGAAGCCTTCCCTACGGAGATCAAAGGCGACTTGAAATCATTCGCGCCCTTGCTACGGGGGCAAATATGCTATTGCTCGATGAGCCTGCGGCTGGAATGAATAGCAAAGAAACGGCCTCACTCATGGAAACCATTAAATTCGTCCGCGAGCATTTTAAGCGCACGATTCTTTTAATCGAACATGATATGAGACTTGTGATGGGAATTTGCGAACGCATTATCGTGGTTGATTACGGTATAAAAATTGCTGAAGGATCGCCCCACGAAATTAAAAATAACCCCCAAGTTCTCGAAGCGTATTTGGGAAAGGCCAAAGCGTAAATGACACACAAAATCGCCATATCTTTTAAAAACGTCGATATTTTTTACGGCCTAATTCAGGCCGTCTATAACGTGTCTTTTGATGTGGAAGAAGGCAAAATAACCACCTTGGTTGGTGCAAATGGCGCCGGCAAAACAACGATTCTTCGTGCAATTTCTGGTTTGGTAAAAGTAAAAACCGGCTCGATATTATTACACGAAAAAGTCATTTCTAATTTGCCGCCCCATGAAATCGTACGACTTGGGATATGTCAATCACCTGAAGGCCGAGGAATATTTTTAAATTTGACGGTCGAAGAAAACCTCGATCTCGGGGCATGGGCCGCTCCGGATAAAAAATTATACAAAGATATTTTAAATTATTGTTTTGAGTTCTTTCCGCGGCTAAAAGAGCGAAGAAAACAAAACGCAGGTACTCTTTCGGGTGGTGAACAGCAAATGCTCGCCATTTCTAGGGCTTTGATGGGCCAACCTAAAATTTTACTACTAGATGAACCTAGCCTTGGTTTAGCGCCTCAAATTATAGAAAAAATCTTTGAAGTGGTTTTGGAAATAAATAAGACCGGTAAAACGATAGTTCTTGTAGAGCAGAACGCCTATCAGGCTTTACAAATTGCCGATCTTGGGCTTATTTTAGAAACAGGAAATGTGGTACTAAAAGGAACAGGTAAAGAACTTTTAGAATCGGATACCGTCAAAAAAGTTTACTTAGGTGAATAAAAGAATCTCAGATACGAATTTTTAAGGAATAGCACCTTCATGGCACATCAATACGTCTATACAATGGTGAACTTAAAAAAAGTTTACCCGCCCAATCGTGAAATTTTAAAAGGCATTTATTTGTCGTTTTTTCCAGGTGCTAAAATTGGCGTTTTGGGACTTAACGGATCGGGAAAAAGCACTCTATTAAAAATCATGGCAGGCATTGATAAAACTTTTCAAGGCGAAGCTTTTGCAGCAGATGGAATTAAAATAGGCTACCTATCCCAAGAACCAGAACTTGATAACACAAAAAATGTTCTGGAAAATGTGGAAATGGCGGTCGCGGATACCAAGAATTTATTGAAGCGGTTTGAAGAATTGTCCATGAAACTTGGCGAAGACATGTCGCCAGAGGAAATGGATCGTGTGATTGATCAGCAGGGGAAAGTTCAAAACGAAATCGATGCGCGCAATGCTTGGGAATTAGATCGCCAGCTTGAAATCGCTATGGATGCTTTGCGTCTACCGCCGCCCGATGCGGACGTAAAAGTACTTTCCGGCGGTGAAAAAAGACGCGTGGCTTTGTGTAGATTATTACTAGAAAAACCCGACATGCTAATTGTCGACGAACCCACTAACCATTTGGATGCAGAGAGTGTTGCCTGGCTCGAGCGTTTTCTTCACGATTACCCGGGAACTGTTGTTGCGGTAACTCACGATAGGTATTTTTTGGATAATGTTGCGGGTTGGATTTTGGAGTTAGATCGCGGTCACGGAATTCCGTGGGAAGGAAATTATTCGTCGTGGCTTGAACAAAAGCAAAAACGTTTGGCTCAAGAAGAAAAGTCGGAATCGCAAAAACAAAAAGCATTAGCAAAAGAACTTGAGTGGGTAAGACAATCTCCAAAAGCTCGCCAAGCAAAAAGCAAGGCACGCCTTGCGGCTTACGAAGAAATGGCGGCCAAAGATTCGGAAAGTTACGAGTCCATTGGTGAAATCAAAATCCCACCGGCTCAGCGCCTCGGTGAACTTGTGGTGGAAGCTCAAGGAATTAAAAAAGTATTCGGCGATCGAGTGCTTTTTGAAGATTTAACATTTAGTTTGCCGCGCAACGGAATTGTAGGGATTATCGGCCCAAATGGCGCTGGTAAAACGACTTTATTTAAAATGATTGCAGGCTTTGAAAAACCCGATGCAGGAAATCTTCGGTTAGGTGAAACCGTGCAGATTGCTTACGTGGACCAAAGCCGCGAAAGTTTAACTGGCGACAAAACTGTATGGGAAGAAATTTCGGAGGGTGCGGAGATCTTTGAATGGGGAAAATTAAAGCTTCAATCGCGAGCTTATGTTGGAAGTTTTGGTTTTAAAGGCAACGATCAACAGAAAAAAGTAAAAGATCTATCTGGTGGTGAAAGAAACAGGCTTAACCTAGCAAAGCTGATTAAACGAGGTGGTAATCTACTCCTTCTCGACGAACCGACAAATGATTTGGATGTCGATACTCTACGAGCATTGGAAGATGGGATTTTAAATTTCGCCGGTTGCGCCGTTGTTATTAGTCACGATAGGTGGTTTTTGGATCGTATAGCGACGCATATTCTTGCTTTCGAAGGCGACAGTAAAGTCGTGTGGTTTGAAGGCAACTATCAAGATTACGAAAAAGACCGCAAACGCCGTTTGGGGATGAACGCCGATCAGCCGCATCGAATTAAATATAAACGTCTAACGCGGGATTAAAGAGAGGAAGAAAGCTATGAAAAGTAATGTTTGGTCTTTTCACTATGAGTTGTTTGACAGCCAAGGAAAAACGTTGGATAAATCCGAAAAGGACGAAGCCCTTAGTTTTCTCGAAGGCAAAGGTCATATTATTCCGGGGCTAGAATCGGAATTAATCAAGTTAAACGTGGGCGATAAAAAGAAAATCACAGTGGAGGCAAAGAATGCATATGGGCTGCGAGACGATACGTTAACTCGCGAAGTTTTACGTTCCGAACTTCCAACTCCCGACGTCAAAGTTGGTGATATGTTTCACACAGAAAATGAAGATTTTGATGTTGTAACCGTAAAAAGCATATCAGCTACTCACGCCGTGCTCGACGGCAACCATCTTCTTGCTGGCCAGGATTTAACTTTCGCTGTGGAGATCACAGCAAAACGACCGGCAACTTCCGAAGAACTTGCTCACGGACATGCACACGGAGCCGGTGGCCATCACCACTGATTCCGGCTCCCTATTCCGCTACTTAACTTGTGCCAAACGCCAATCTTCATAACGCTTTGTGTAAGCTTCCACATAAGATTCAATATTCGAAACGCGCAAATATTTTAAATAACTCCGAATAAAACCTCGCACATAAACAAACTGCGGCATCTTCTCAAACTGGTTCGATTCAATCGCCAGCAAATACTCCATAGAAATCTTAGTTCGCTCAATAATTTCATTGCGCGAAACGCAAGCTGCCACTCGTAATTTAATCAACGTATCTCCCGATCCAAGATCGCAAGACGACTGAATTTCTGCAAACTTAGTCTGAGCATCTTCTCGTAAAGATTGCGGGGCATACGTTGGATGAATTTTTAAAGTGGAACGAAATGTTTTTACAGATTCTTTTGATGAATTTTCAAAATAATGCAAATTTTCTTTCTTTATTTTTAAAATATCGGAATCGTAAATGATCCGTTTTTCATCATCATGTAAGGTTTGGAAAGCTTCCTCCAATTTTAAATTTTCCACAACGAGTGGCTGACCATTCCAATCCTTCGGCAAATCTTTATCTTGATACATTTGCTGTGAATTTTTTAAGCGCAAATAAGCTTCGCGAATAACCTGCTTTGATGCGTCTTGTGATATATTTAAAATATCGTAAAAATTTTGTTGCAAGTGCGTTCTCCAAATAACTATAGAATCAAGGTGTGACAGCGCGGGATAGATGAAAGTTAACCTTCCCTACTATATCTCTGCCGCGGTTAAAGCTAAAGTTGATTTTGAAAGTTTTAAGGTTTTTTTATGAGTGGAAATTACGACTACGACTTAATTGCCATCGGAAGCGGCCCAGCAGGGATCCAGGCGGCCATTCAGGCGTCAAAATTAAAAAAATCTGTTGTTATTATCGAAAAATCTCCAGTCTCTATCGGTGGGGCATGGATTCATACCGGAACCTTACCTTCAAAGACCCTGCGTGAAAGTCTCGAGAGTATCCACAATATACGCAATCATGCGGGCCAAATCTGGGTCGAGAAGATCATCTCAGAAATTTCAACTTCCAAATTAATGCTTCGCGCGCGCAAAGTTGCCACCGAAGAAGAAGCTTTAATGCGTCGGTATTTAACCAAAAATAAGATCGAAGTTAAAACGGGCCACGCTACTTTTTTAGATCCGCACACGCTTTCCGTACAGTGCGAATTAAATGGCAACTTTACGGTTTCGGCTAAAAACTTTGTGATTGCAACCGGCTCGAGGCCAAGGCGTCCTAGCGATGTTACATTTGACGGTTACCGAGTCGTGGACTCGGACGAACTTTTAAGACTGACAAGCTTGCCTAAATCTATCGTTATTTACGGATCAGGAGTTATTGGATGCGAATATGCCTGTATTTTTGGCGCATTAGGCGTGCCTACGACCTTGGTGGATCTGCGCGATAGGCTTTTGCAGTCATTAGACTATGAAGTGGTCAAGTCGTTAGAAAAAGCCATGCTCGACATGGGAGTTGTGCTCAAACTTAGTTCTAAAATAACTGACGTTCAGACAACCGACAAGAATGTTCGGATGAAAATTTCGGGTCAAGAAACCGAAGCCGATGTTTTGTTTTATGCCGCGGGAAGGGTTTCAAACAGTGATCAGCTTGGGCTAGAACTGATCGGTGTAAAAATCAGTGATAAAAGCGCCATAGAAGTTAATGAATTTTTCCAAACCGCAGTCGAACATATTTATGCGGCAGGAGATGTCATCGGAGCCCCTGCCTTGGCATCTACTTCAGCGCAGCAAGGACGATTTTGTTCCCTGCATGCATTTACAACTAGCAAAATCCCCTTTCCTAAAGTTTTTCCAGTGGGTGTTTACACAATTCCAGAACTTTCTAGCATTGGAAGAACCGAGGATGAGCTTAATGCGGCCAATATTCCACATGTCATAGGTCGGGCATACTATAGCGAAGTAGCGCGCGGTTATATTCGAGGTGACAGCGTAGGTTTACTAAAACTTATGGTATGCACATTAACTCATAAAATCATCGGAATCCATATAGTTGGAGACGGAGCTGCCAATTTAATTCACATCGGTTTGGCATTTATGCTCAAAGACGGTCATGTTCAAGATCTGGTAAATATGATTTTTAACTACCCTACTTTGGCTGAGGCATACCGCATCGCGGCGTTCAATGCTTTGAATAAAATCTTTCCCGACGGAAATTTTCTACCTCCGCCGCAAAATTAATTCTGGGTTCCTCGCAAAGTTCTGGTCTTCAGGGAAGCAGCGTCATAGCACCCTTCCAAAGGCACTTATCGGAATTCTGCAGTTCACAAAATTTTGTCTCCACAGAAAAATAATCCATCACGTCGTCAATTCTATTTTGATACGCCTCGATCGTGAAATTACGATTTCTCAAATCCCGCGGCGGCATATCGTTGAAACCTTGTTTTTTTGTTTCGGCATCCATTCCCGAAGACGATTGAAATTCAAACCCTTCAAGCTCTGGTTCCCGGACTATTCTCTTAAGCTGAATGTAACTTTGCTCCAGATCGACCAAAACTTCGGCGCATAACTGATTCGCCCCAATGGCAGCGGAGCAGCCCATATCAACTTTTTGTTCCAGGTTCCATCGCGCGACGATTGCTGGTGCTTTTGGAGAAAACTGGTACTTGATATCCAATATTTTGTTGTCTGACTTTAATTCAAAAGTACTGTTTAGAAAAAACGCCTTGGCCGCGTTCGGAGCCGTAACAGATACCCGCGCTTCGATTTGGGTTGTCAGAAAAGAATTATTTAATGCCTTGCGCTCTGCTTCAGTCTTGGGCTTTATAAGTTCACTTTTCAAGCCCTCAACTTCGGTTCTTTTCTTCTGTAACTCCGCTGCATTGCCGGACACAAAAAATGGCTTGAACTGGGGTATTTTCGAAACATTATCGATAATTCGTCCCTGTGCTTCTTTTTGAGCAGCCGGCAAAACTTCCGTTCGGTGGTCATTAAAAAGATAATCATTTGCGGATAAAGTTTCGGCTGTAGATTTGCGAAAATCTGCAAAAGGTTTCGAAAAAGTACCGTGCAGTTCAAGATTTTTTGCACCAAAAAAATTCAAATCAAGATCCTTTTTTCCTTTGCTATTAAAGACTGCCAAAATCGCATCCTTAGGCACAGCCTTTTCAAACCAGTTGTCGACAATTGCCTTTGGCGGTTCATAAAAAAACAAGTCGCCGAATTCTCTTCTTTGAAACTCTTTAAAGGAATCACCAGCATTTACGGCAAGCGAATCATAGTCCTCGTCAAAAGATTTCGCATTTAAAATCACATCAAGAATCAATCCTGATTTATCCTTCGCATTTTCCAAAAACTTTGCTAAATAACTTTCTGGCGAATCTGTCCACTTTTTTAAAATCGCTGCGCGCGTGTCCGTGCCGATTTTTAAGCTTGAAATTCTTTCAAAATATAATGTTCTCGCCACACCTTCTTGCCAAAGGCAAGTGAAAAAACTTTTTCCTGCAGCAGTGGGTGGATTTTCACAACTCGGGCCTTGAAGAAGCTTCTTTTGAGCGAAATACTTTTCGCAGATTTGATTTGGAGTAGGACGCTCTTTATATTTTACCAGAGCTAAATTGGAATCAGACGCAAAAGCAATAATTTGAGACTCACAAAACATGCCAAATAATTTTAGCGCGCGATCTTTTTCCGCGTTGGAAATCTTTGCGGATTTTTCAAGTTCTGTAACACTATTTTCAAACCAATTGGCGAAACTTTGCTTTAAGTTGCTTTTGTTACTTGTGATTAGAGATTCGGATTGAGTTTGGATTTCAGCTGTTAAAATTTGAATTTTGTTTTTTAGTCCCAACACATAGGGGTCATGGACATCGCGTTCAAATTTCAAAACCTTTGCTTTAGCTAGACGGCTATTTTTGGTGCCTTCTCCGATCGGAAGAATCTGCGTTGCGGTTACGGCCTCATGCCAAATTAATAATGCACCTGAGTACGATTGCAGCTTTAACCCAGCGGATGTCAAATTGGTTTTAGCCGTGGTCGGGAAGTCGGGAGCTTTAAGACGTGGCAAGGTTTGATCGTCGGAATCCTTGGCTTTGCCGCAGGAGAAGGTAATAATTAATAAAATAAATTTGTAAAACATAAATCCTGGTTTTTTTAAAAATATAGCGATGCGTCGAACTGATAGAGATCGGATACGGGAGTATTTATACTGCGTAGTTGTTTGTAGTAACTCAATTTAACCTCAAATGGCGCAGCAATCTCTCCGCGCTGAAAAGCAGGAATTCCACTATAGCCAATTAAAAGTTCTAAATTTTGACTTCTTTGTCCGGTGTCTTTCTCAGCAAAGTCTTGCCTCAGGCCAGAATCTTTGACGGTGTACTTATCGGCATATTTGAAAAAATACGTGTAACCTAAACCCGTTAAAAGACCATAAGAAGGCGCGTACAATGCGCCAACGCCGCCTTCAATCTTGTTACCTAATTTAAATTCTGTTTCTACTTTTGGAACTTCGATTGAGTCGTCATCGCTTGCGTCGCGAATTTTTTTGCGACCCATAGCTTGATACGTGTATTTTGCGTGTTGGCTAAATGTCACATCCCAAACCATAGGTTGCTCGAGAGTCACTTGCTGAAAAAAATCCCATTGTCCATCACCGAAGCCCACATCATTTAAAATATCTGGATCTTTAACCCTTCCGGTTGGAGCAACAACTCCTGATGTCGTGGCTACCCGAAAACTTTCTTGAGTTACGGCTGCATATTTCGCGCCTAAAGTCATATCTCCGAAACCGTGACCTTCCCAGTTTTTAAGAGCCTGAAAACCATTATCCAATAATTTTTGATCAAGTTTGGCTGTGGCATTATTTAATTTATCTGCCACTTCCCGGGCGTTCTTAATTAAATTGTACTCTGGTGCCGAAAGTTTTCGAATAAATTCTTCACTTCGCGGACTTGCCACAAACCCAGCTTTTACAGAAGTTTGTGCCGACATGTAAGGAACAGCCAAAGCGATTGTAAAACGATCGGTAATTCCGTATGCGATTATTGGAGCAAAAGCCTGTACGTGACCATTCATATCTGCAGTAAAAGTCCCCAAGGCCTCGTTTTCATCAAAACCGTTAGACTGTAAAAAAGCTTGAATCAAACTTTTTTTCAAAGGGTCGTTTTCACCTTTAAGAACTTTTTTAAAAGTTAAATCCTTTTGCAAAGGTTCTGATAGAGCTTGTGGATTACCGTCTGAGTCGGTTTTTGAATTGATGTTCGTATCAACAGTCCGCAAAGTCACAGACCTTCGGCCTTTGGGTAAAACCTTCGTATTTTCCAAAGCCCAAGCATTAATGCAATTCCACACAATCCCAAAATGGACGAAATAGACGAATATTTTCATAATAAAATTTTTGTAAGTCCTAAAGCTTATATTTCGCAACTTGATCTTTTAAGAGCAACAGATCTTGTTTAGTCTCTGGCTCGTGACCTTTTGGCAATGGTCTGTTGTTGCTAATTAAGGATTCGATTTTAGCAATGGCTTCAGCAGCTACAATTTTGGCTTCGTCTTTTTTGTTAGAATTCATTAGGATATCGATTTTAACTCGGTAATTAGAAAAATAATCACGGCCCGCAACGGGATCTGTCATGCCCCCCAGGTCGTCTGCCGAAGGACTCTTAATCGCAATATTAATAAGCGCTAAAGCTTTCTCCTGATTTGGAAGATTTTTATTTATAAACTTCGCACTCGGATTTGTGAAACTTCCGGCGAGAGCCCGTTGCAAACCTCCAGCAAGGTAGTTGGTACTTACCGGAAGATCTTTTAGTATTTCTAAAGATTTTTGATCAACAACTGCATGAAAAAAATCTGCCAATGTATTTAAATTCGCAACATTTATAGGAGTGTCTCTAAACCAAAGAGCTGTACAAAGATAATACCAGTATGTAAAAGGGGTGCGGTAATCATCTGCCAATTTATTAAAATCTAATTCTTCTGGTGGTAACTGAGCGCCATTTGCATCGAGCTTAATTTTTGAAGCGTGAGTACGGCAGCGATCGAATATTTTAGCGCGTTCTTCTTTTTTAAGTTCGGTACCTGCGGCAGAGTTGCTCGCAGAATCTTTACCGAGCATCTCACCTCTGTAATAGGCTAAACGCCCTAAACGATCAACGGCTTCTGCTCGAGGTTCACCTTTCAACCCATCTATTAGACTTTCATAGGCATTGATAGCATCATCGGCTGCTTTTACGCCGGCTGGGCTAGAATTTCGTTGGCTAAATAATGCAGCCGCTTCTTCCGGTGTCGCCGCCGCAATTATTAAGTTCGACATTAAAAATGTTAAACAAAATCCAAAAAGATGCACTTTCATTGAGCTAATCATTCGCAAAGTTTCCTTACGTAAATATCAAGTAACAAAATCTAAATTCTGTCGGTTGTAAACTTGAGTTTTCTTAATGTCAATATTTAAAGTCTTATGATGGATAATTTTATTGAAACAAATGAATTAGTATTAAAATCCCAGATCGGTTATTAACCGGTTAAAACGCAACAAATTGCGGAAAGCAAAAATTTTCTATATCGTAAAGGTACTCAAGAGAGCAAAGGGTTAAACTTATGAAACAAAAAGAAAATTTTTTTTCCGATAGCTATGACGCACTTTTTCACTGGAATAAAGATTCCTGGTGGCAAGCTTTCTACGATGTTTCCATGCCTGAAGATTTGGAAAATATGGGAGTCAAGTCTGTCGAAGAATTTAAAAAATTGTGGTGGGAAAACATCATTGTATTTGGACAAGTAGTCGGAAGTGAGATTGCTCCCAATGCAAGAAAAATCGAAAAAGAAAAAATTCAATTAACACCTGCAGGCAAGGTCGAGCTTCCTCCCACTATAAATTCTAATATGCGAAAACTACTGGATGTTGGGCTGTCGGCAATTGGAATCGATTTTGCCCATGGCGGAATTTGTGCTCCGCCGATTTTCGAAATGTGTACTATCGAGCTTTTACACCGAGCGTGTCCATCCACGGCACTAAATGCCATTTGGTATGGATGCATCGCGCGCATGATCGATCATTTTGCTAGTAAAGAACTTATCGACGAATATATTCCGAAGATCGCTTCGGGAGAATGGTCAGGATCCATGGCTTTGACCGAAGCAGACGCAGGAAGTGATTTGGGAAGTATTCGGACGTACGGCGAAAAAAATGCCGATGGCAGTTGGCGCATTTTTGGTAGTAAACGATTTATTTCTAATGCCAACAGTCAGATCTGCCTGGTTTTAGCCAAAAAAGCCAAGGGGGCCGAAGGACTAAATGAAATCAATATGTACATTTGTCCGCACGTCATCGACGGTAAAGATAATTATCAAATCACAAAACTTGAAGAAAAAATCGGCTTACATGGCTCTGCAACTTGTGAACTTCAATTCGATGGTTCGAAAGCTTTTTTGGTTGGCGAAGAAGGATTTGGTTTTCGTTATATGCTCCAGCTGATGAACGAAGCACGGTTGGCTGTGTCTTTTCAAGCTCTCGGGGTTATGGAGAGTACCTTTCGTGTGGCTAAAGATTATGCCCAAACACGCAAAGCCTGGGGCAAGCCCCTTGCGGAACATGAAATTATGGCAGAGAAGCTTCTAGATATGGAAGTTGATTTAATGGCGGGAAGAAGCCTTGGTTATCAAGCTACTTACGCGATATCGATTTCGACCATGGCACGAAAAAAAATCAAACTCGATAAAAGTTTAACCGAAGATCAGATTTTTAATTTGGAAACCGAAATTGCAAAAAGCGAACGCCGCGTTCGTCGCTGGACTCCTTTACTTAAATATTGGACCGCCGAAAAGGCTGTTGAGCACGCACGCACATGCTTACAGATTCATGGCGGTTATGGCTATACGACAGAATATTCTCCCGAATGGCTTTTGCGTGAGGCTTTAATTCTGCCGCTTTACGAAGGCACAAGTCAGATTCAAGCTTTGATGTCTTTAAAGGACACCATGAAAGAAATCATTCGCAAGCCTTCAACTTTTATTGAGAACGCACTGGGTTCAAAATTAACTCAAATATCGGAACGCGATCCTTTGCGCAAAAAACTTTTAAAAATGCGCTATGTTTTTAATTCATCTATGGTGACTTTAATCTTTCGGATGATGAAAAAGAACGCGTTAAAGGGTTTATCTAAAGTACAGCCCAATGATATTCGACGTGCGATTAAAATCATGACTAAAGAATTAATCAATTTTGAGAATTTGCAACTTGCTTTACTGCACGCTGAAAGAATTTGTGAAATGAAAGCACTTGTTGCTATGGCCGAAGCACTTCTGCGAGATTCAAAATACGACTCGTCGCGCACTTGGATTTTGGAGAGATTTATGTCAAAAGCCTTACCTCGTATGACACTTTTACAAATGGAAATTGAAGATCAAGATCAGGTTATTTTAAATAAATTAAACCTTAATAAAAAACCCCACGAGTCATCGACGGCCTCAGCTCACTGATTAAGATTTTGTTCCCAGTTTTTTCGTTTAAAAAATTTGCCGCGAAATTTCTTGTGCTTGGGGTTTTCAACTAAAAACCCTTTACCTCGTTCGTCTTCAACCCAAGTGATCGTAGAACCATCCACAAACTTTAGAGTTTCCGGGTCAGAAATAACAACTATTGATCCGAGATCTTGAGTGAGATCCGATTCTTCTTTTTGATCAAAGCACACTCCATAATCAAATCCATCGCAGCCTTTTCCTGCAAGGTAGACCCGCAGACAAAAGTTTTCAAACGCCGGATTTTCGGCCCGGAGCGTTAATGCTTTAGATAGTGTTTGGTCGTCAATCGTAAAATTCATATTTCTACCTTGGATTTTCGTGAAGTGGCATTCTATAATTAGGGAATGAAAGATTTTAAAGCTTCAATCACTAAATGCTCCTGGCGAAGCCTACCAGTGTTTATTTTTAGTTGTTATGTTTTTTTTGGCGGTGGTGTTTCTCAGGCTTTTGCGTCCGAAATTTCCTACCTGGCTTTTGGAGATATTCGCGGCAACTTTGAACCCTGCGGTTGCGATCCAAAAACAGATTTGGGTGGCGTTCGGCGCCTAGTGGCCCAAATTGGACGTGAACGCGCTTTGCGTAAAGACTTTTATTTATTTAGCCTGGGCAATAATTTTCCGGAACAAAAATTCAAACTTCTACCTACGCAAGAAAAAAATAAAATTCCTTTTCTTGCCGAAACACTTAAAGCTCTCAAACCTGATGCGGCTTTATTTAATTATAGTGAATCAGAACATGTGCAAAACAGCAGTAATTATATATTAACAAATCAGCGAGGTTTTTTAAATTATGTCGTGTTGAAAGATGCCATAGTTTTTGGATATACGGCTCCTAAAGACAACTTCAAGGCCAAGTCGTCACGGAGTGCTTTTTTCAGGAAAAAAGTTAAAGAAGGAGTGAGTAAAAATCCAAAGTTGCGAAAAATTTTATTGTTTTCAGGACCCCAATCGGATTTGGTTTATTTAAAATCCGAATATGGTTTTGATCAGATCATTAGCTCTAATTTAGCTCCAATGCTGACACCTACAGGAAAAAAAGAAAACGAAAATGAAAAGCTTTTAATCCGACAAGTTAAAGACTCTGCGGTTTGGATGACTCCCCACGGTGGACAGGGATTTTTGCGCGGGGGATTGATGCAAAATGAAGTGGCTCCGACCATTGCTCAGATTTTTTCAAAGGAATCGTCCCAACCAAAAGTCAAAACGACTTTTGTTACGTGGTTAGTCAAAGAGCTTGATGACGAAAGTGTTCTGAAAGATATGTTTTCAAGGTATCGCGATTTGTCGACAGGAAGTTTTTTGAAGTTGGCAGAAGAGCGTAAAGAATTTTTAAAAAATTCAAAGTTTGTCGGAGCCGATGCTTGCAAAACTTGCCATGCAGAGTGTTATGCGGTGTGGAATAAATCAAAACACGCTACAGCATACAGTACTTTGGAAGCCAAAAACCAGCATCAAAATACGGAGTGTGTTGGGTGCCATGTTGTTGGGTATTTTGAAAAAGGCGGATTCTCTGACAAAGTAACCTCTCCTCATTTAGCAAACGTGCAGTGTGAAAACTGTCATGGGCCAAGACTTGAGCATACAAAAAATCCACTTATTAAAAACCTCGCAAATCCCCGCGAAGTTTGTGTTGGATGTCATAAACCACCTCATTCTTCAGAATTTAGTTTTGACAGATATTGGCCCAAGATTAAACACGGCAATCGTTAGATTGATATCGGGATAATTTTTGATATATTGTACAAATGATGATGGATGACAAAACACGAAATAAATATATCGCTCAGTTTATCAAAGATTTCCGCAGCTCTCGGGGTTTGTCATTGGATGATCTCTCAAAGGATTCTGGGGTCAGCAGGTCGATGATCTGTCAAATTGAAGGCGAGCAGACCAATCCAACACTTTCAGTACTTGCTAAATTAGCAGGTGCAATGGACATTACGCTCTCTGAGCTAGTGGATTCAACTGTGCGCTCTACTTTGTACCGGCATCAATGCCTAAAAGACGCTAAAAGCAAAAACATGTCTTCCGATGGTTCTTACATCTGCTCACTATTAACTGAGGGCAGCGCCAACCGGCATATTGAAGTTTTCGCGTTTCAATTTTCGAAGCGAGGAAAGTACCAGTCTAAAGGTCATGGACCGCGGGCTGTTGAGTATCTATTTTTGACCGAGGGGGAAATGACTCTGGAGCTTGACAAGCAAAAGTTAAAAATTGCCGAAGGCGACCTTGTAGAGTTTCGGGCGGCTAATCAACACATGTATCTTCAAGAATCGAAGAAGCTGTCGAAAGGCTTGAGCCTAGTATTTTATGGTGTTTAAGAAACAGTAACTTCTCAATGACCTACGGATAACTCAGAATGCAATTTTTTGCGCTGGTTAATGTTCTCTAGAGTTGTCACTTCGACGTCTAACCTTGACTTCGACATTGGCTTTTTCGTTGCCTTTGAGGTGATCTTGATGCTCGCCTGGAGGCGTCTGCCGTTCACGTTTTCAGGCGTTTTTTTGACATATTTGGACTCCCGTTTAATATTTATATCGCAATTTTTTGGGCTGAACTTACGGAAGTCGCCTAGCATTGTTTTTCGGGCAATGCCTTCCGGCGACAATCACGATCACCTCAAAGGCAACGAAAAGGCAGATGTCAAAGATAAGGGCGGCCGTAGAGGTGACAAATCTAGAGAACATTAACCGCGCAAAAAATTGCATTCTGAGTTAACCGTAGCTAATTGAGAAGTTTCAGAAAACATTCATAGGCCGTTGATATTGCTGACCTATATTTTAACATTAAAGAGCTGCTCACCTTAAGCCGATAACTCCCAAGCAGAAAGTCAAAAGCTTAAGGAGTAGAAGACCCATGGAAATTCAAAATTCAAAACTTCAAAAAATCGGTTTATTAGCAGTATTGTTTGCAATTAATGGGTGCAAACTAGGTGAGAAAAGCGCCGCGAAAACTCAGTCCTTGAGCGACTTAGAAAGAGGTTTTTATGTGGCGGAAACCTGCCAAGCGAATGCCTCGGTCAAATTAACTTTTAGCCGTGAAAGTATCGTGGTATTTGGGAAGAACTGTGCGGAACCTGCAACACTAACAGATTTGGAGAGCAAGAGTTGTGAGGCTGTTTCTGACTCGCTTAAAACTCTGCCTGAAAATTATCAAAATTATCTCAACATTTTGGGTATGGCCATTGTTGTTGACACCAAAGAGAGAACCAAGGATTTAGCGAAAAGTGCCTTTAAAGCCGACGAAGTTTCTATCGATAACATATCTTCATTTTGGACTGCAGCGAGTGAAGATAAATTGCGCGGGACTAAAAACTATTTGGCTACCATTATTAGAGTTGATAATTTAGACAGTTCTACCAAAGATATTTCTTACAGCACGCTGAGAACTCTAGGAGATTTTTTTGCGCGCGGAGCATTTGGAGTCGCGCGGATTAATGGTTCCATAATTTTTGATCCGATGCGAACGGCCGGAATTCCCGATTCGTATTTGCAAGCACAGGCGCGATTAACCAAAAAATTTCTAGCCAAGTTGCAAAACTTAAACTCGAATCTTCTTATTCAAAGCATCGTCGGAAATAATCAAAGTCTTCTAAGTGACTTTCCGCTTGATATCAAGGATAATCTGAGCGCACGAAACCTCGCTAGTTATGTCACGACCGAGGCACTCCATCAGTTTTACTGCAATCAAAGTCTGCGCGGCGAATTTGACCCGGGCGCAAAGTTCAGTGACTTAATGCCTGATGTCAAACTGATACTGGCTGCAGTGGATATCGCAATTGAAAGCGTCGTACCAACTCAAAAAGCAGTTCTGCAGACGGTCGCTGGCACGCAAGGATCAGGACTTTTGCTCAGCTCAGATTCTTTTTTGCAGCAAATTTTTGCTTACATTAAGGCACTTCAGTCTAACCAGATTTTTCCTCAGGAAAAAATCGCGCAAAACTTCCGGTCAGCGGGTGACGATTCTAACTCCGGAATTGCAAAACAACTTGCAGACTTGGGGGCACCAAGCTGTCAAGGTGGACAGTGTCAGTCAGGCGGCGGTTGTGCTGGGGGATGTGCATCAGGAGGATGTAGTTGTGCAGGGGGCATATGTAGTTGTACTGGAGGCTGCAGCTGCAGCGGTTCAAGTTTTGGGTGATATAAATATCATCCTAACTGTAAGTGAATATATTATTTTAAAAATTTTAAAAAGTCTGCATACAGTCAGTTAAGCGAGATTACTATCATGGGTCCGGAACTTGTATTTTGAGGTGCTGTATGGCGTCAAAATGCAAAATTTAAACGTATATGACCTCAATTAAATATACGACTACTGCGCAAGGGAAAGTGCCGCGTCGAGTATTTCTTTGCGCCGTTGTAAAATTCTCGCACACAGTACTTCGTTATAGAAATCAACTTTTGCAGACAAAAGATTTTGTGCCTTGAAGTCTTTTAGAGCAGGAGACGAATAGGTTTTCCCGAACTCAACCACCAATTCTTGTCGCTGTTTGCATCAAGTGTTAGAAAATCCTGTTTGTATTTCGCTTCATCTTTACGATTTACGGCAGAGCGACGCAAATCAGCTTGAGAGGTACGTGTTTTAAGATACTACTCAGATGAGAATAACCCCGGAACGAAAAACCGATTGGCTTTAAACAACAGTATTTTTAAACAACATTTCACTACCCGAGCTTAACTGGCCGGTCGTCTTAGCATTGTTGGATCTGGAGAGTTAATTTTTAGTCGAGTCGACTTGTGATTATATGGAGTTGGCTAGAAGTTAGTCTTTGTAAAATATGGTCGAAAAAAAACCCGCTCAGTGGCGGGTTCTAAAAGGTTCAGTAGCCTCCTGAAATCTTTTGGTTCGATCGCATCATTTGAATTTTTTCTAATTCAGTCTGAAAAACGCTTCCGTAGATGGTGTGGATAATTTCAGAACGATCTGAATTCTCAACTTTATAAAGAATTTCAGAGTTATATAAGTCCGCTTTAGCTGGCGTATAACAAAATTGAGAATTCCCTAAAATCCAAGTACCCGTGAATGCCCTAAAAATTAATACGGCCTCTCCTTTAGAACTTGTTATTGTAACTAATTGTTGGCGTGATCCGCTATCTTTGACATTTGCTACGGTGTAATCTTTAAGTACTGGATCATTTTCTACAATGTGCAGTGCAATATTACGCAGACAAGCACTGGGGCCCTTAGTAGATGTAAACTCCACATCTGCATACGAAGCGCTGGATAAGCCGATGCTGAATAACAAGCCTGAGATAAAATTTTTCATTTCCATACTCCTAAAATGTTTGTATTACCGAAAGAATTTAATACATCAGTGCAATATCTTTTGCAAGAGTAGACTGGCTGGCTAGTTAACAAAATTTTTGCCCGATATCATTACACTCAATATGTTTACTCACCACGACCTTATTATTGTTTGAATCCTTGAAAACCAGATCCGACTTACACTAATGGGGAAGAAAAAAAATTTAGTAACAATATTGGATTGTTACCATATTGCTTTTAATTTAAAACCCATGTAGAACCATCGTGTTTTGAGTAAAATTATAAATTTAGATTCAACCGTAAACTTCGAATTGAAGTATGTTCCGCCATATCATTGGGAACACATCTTCAAATTTTTAAAGTCTCACCAAGTCTCTGGCTGCGAATTTTTTACGGAAAATAGCTATCAGCGGTATTTTTCTATCAGAAAAAATCAACTTTCGTACGTCATCGTTACCAATAAGCTGCAAAAAAAATGCCTTGATGTAGAAGTTCACAACGTTGCAACCAATGATCTTCCAGCGATAAAATCTGTACTTAGACGCATGTTTGATCTCGACATTGATCCGAAGATCATCTCAAGGGCTTTTGCTAAATCGGAATTCGTCAATTCGATTTTCAGCAAACATCCAGGCCTGAGAGTTCCGAGTGGTTGGGATGTTTTTGAAACTCTTATTTGCACGATCTTAGGTCAATTTGTCTCAATGCAAATGGCCGGGTCTTTGATCAATCAACTTGTACAACTCCACGGCAGGAAAATTTCAGAAACTGTAATTTTATTTCCGAAAGCCAAAGTGCTCGCAAATGCCGACTTAACAGCTCTCAAAACAACCAACGCTAGAAAACAAACAATCAAAGATGTCAGTAAAAAATTTGAATCCCAGGAAATCTCTGCTGCTCACTATGCCACTCCAAAAATATTTCGCGAAAAAATTTTACAAATTAAAGGAATTGGACCTTGAACCGCGCAATACGCGACCATGAGAGCATTGGGTGATCCAGATTCCATGCCCGAAAAAGATCTATTTATTGCGCGAATCTTGGCTGCTCATCCGGAAATCAATCACCAGGATTTTTCGCCGTGGCGGTCGTATTTAACTTTATGCCTTTGGCATGCATTGGCAGATCAATTTATAAAGCCCAAAAAAAGCCCACCGAAAAATAAAATTTTGTAGGCAACACATCAGTCTGTCAAGTCTGCGGATATTACGAACTCCGAAATTAAAAATCCACAAATTTTCTGTTTGTCGGACATGGCATGTATGACGGTAAAGCATCAATCCGGTAATCAAGATAGGGAAAATATTTTTCATCAATGCAAATTTTCTGCTTGGAAATTAAAAGTTCGCGATTGAGAGCTGCGAACTTTTCCCGAAACTCCCAATTTGGTTTAAAAGCGCGCATATAACCTTGATCGTTTAACATGAAAAATAAAAATACAAAAGTTTGCAACGCGGGAATCGAAACGCCTTGCGGCAGAAGTTTGCGGGTTTTAAGTTTCTCGAGGCCAAAAAGAAATCCGAAGTAAAGAAAAGTAAGAATTGGAGCCGAATAATACAGTGAATAATCCCGCATAAATGGATCACCAGAACTTGTTCCGTAAATGAGAAGTAAAGGGATAACTGCTGAGAAGATGGGCCCGGAAAAAAGCGGAATAAATAAAAAATAACCAAAAAGTTTATACCAACTTGAAGTTAGAACATCGTAAAAGACTTTAATCGGTTGCCTTAGCATACTTAAAATAATTTCTTGATGGGTGGTTCCAAAATGACCCCAAAATCTCTGCAAATATCCTGGCTGAGACGCAACACCATTGCTATTTGGGTAAAGCCCAAGTGCCCAAGGTTGCACCACTCGAAGTTCGAACACCAGGACAGAGAGCGTTGAGAATATTACGACGGCATGAAGTGAGCGCCAGCTTTTGGTAAAAAATATTTGATGCAAGCTCAAGGCTACAATATACAGGGCTGCATCCTCTTTTACCGTTAGAAGGCCAATAACGCCTGCCACGAATAATTTTTTGTTTTCGCTGACGACGCCATAAATTAACAATGGACTAAAAAGCAAATAAAAAACCTCGACGTGGAAATCTTGATTTAAAATGGCGCCTGTAAATGAATTTGTCAGCATCATTCCGGCAAAAAGCACCAGTATTGATTCCTGGCTGATCCAGCGCCGTGCGAGTTTGGTAACAATAAACGCCGAAAGAACGATGATAAGTCCATACATTGAAAGAAGGAGAAACGGAGAGCGGAAAAACCAATGGAACGGAACAAAAAGAAACATAATCAACGAGGGATGAATTCCAAAATGACTGCACTGGCATAAATCTGAATACATAAAACGCCCTTGGTGCGTATTGTAAATCATCTGGTCAAAAATACTAAAATCAACTCCGCTTATGGAACCCTTCAAGTATTTGGTGACCGGGCTTGAGGAGAGACTAATGGCCGCAGCATACCAAAAAATATGGTAAAAACGTTTTGGAAGTTTTAATTCTAAAAATTCTTTCCAGCGAATTTTAAGCGAAATATTTTTGCGGGTGAACAGAGCATAGAGAACAAAAGATGTTAGCCAAGCGATTTGTAAATTTCGAACACTTAAAGATGGCACGGCCCAGAAAAAATTCACCACAAAGGGAAGAATTAAGAAAATGGGCCAACACCAAAAAAAATTTAACCAAAAAGACTGGTTTGGTTTATGGAGTGATTCGCACGTTGTATTCATTACGGTAAAAATCTTATGTCAGAATTATTAACAATAAGTTTTCGCTTAGACTTTTGTCATTAAAAAAACTATCATCCTCTAAGAAATGAAAAGGGATAAAAATCTATGGCTCACTACAGAATTGATTTAGGGGTTGGAAATCGCAAACCAGTTTATATCGACGGTGTTAGAACACCTTTTGTAAAATCTTTTGGTGTCTTTGAAGATTGTGACGCTCTGGAATTATTTAGCCGAGTTACACAAGAGCTGATTCGAAAATCGGCGTTTGATCCGCACCTAATCGACGAAATCCTGTGTGGAGTTGTGATTCCTCAAACGAAAAACGCAAATGTTGCTCGCGACACAATCATAAACTGTAAACTCCCACTTTCTATCCATGGAGTGACACTAAATCGCGCATGCACCAGCAGCATGCAAACTGTTGCCGATGCCTCGCGTTCCATAACGGCCGGCCAAGCTCGACTGATTTTGGCGGGTGGCGTTGAAGTGTTGAGTGATGTTCCAATTGTCTATTCAAAAGAAGCTCGAAAATTTTTGGTTAAACTTTCCAAGATGAAAACCGCCGCTGCAAAATTAAAAATGCTCGCGCAGATTTCCTTGCCCGCGTGGCTACCTAAATCTCCAGCATTGGCCGAACCGCTTACCGGTTTGACCATGGGAGAATCCGCTGAAATCATGGCCGTTAAAAATTCTATCTCGCGAAAAGAGCAAGATGTGTTTGCTGAAGCCTCGCATAAAAAAGCGGCCGCGGCACAAGATAAGGGCTATTTCGCCGAAGAAATTGTGCCAATCTGGCCCTCTCCGAAATTTAATCCCGCAGTCAGTGCCGATAATTTAATTCGTAAAGACACTTCTTTGGAAGCACTTGCGGCGTTAAATCCTGTATTTGACTGGAAATTTGGAACTATTACGGCTGGAAATGCGTCACCTTTAACAGACGGTGCGGCATTATCTTTGATAGCAGACGAAGAATTTGCGAAATCGATCGGACTGGTTCCCAAAATGCGAATATTAGATACGGTTATGGTGGCCGTTGATCCCTTTGATCAGTTGCTAATTGGACCAGCCATCGCCATTCCAATTCTTTTAAAACGCAACAAACTTGAAATCGCTAATATTGATCTATTTGAGGTTCACGAGGCATTTGCAGCGCAGGTTTTAAGCTGTTTGAAATCCATGGAATCCAAAGAGTTTAATCAAAAATATTTTGGATCGGCACAAGCTTTTGGAAGTATTCCGCTGGAAAAGCTAAACGTAAACGGTGGCGCAACGGCTATCGGACATCCTTTTGGAGCTACGGGATCGAGACTTATTAACAGCATGAGCAATGAACTTCATCGTCGCCAAAAAACTCTTGGAGTGATCGCTATTTGTGCTGCGGGCGGAATGGCTGGAGCAATGCTGGTTGAGCGCATTTAATTTTAAAGGAATGGAAAACATGTCAGAAGCAAAATTTTTTCGCATTGAAAATACTCAAAATGTCGCAGTTATTACTTTTGATCGACCAGATAAAGATATGAATGTTTTATCGGAAGTAGTCCTGCGGGAATTTTCTGATCATATGGATAAACTTGCAACCGATCTTGCTGTGCACGGGATTGTTCTGATAAGTGGCAAAAAAGATCAATTTATTGTTGGTGCTGATATTTCTGAGATCGAAAAATTAACCGATGTGGAATCAGCCCAGAAAGCTGCAGCTGCGTTGCAGGCAGTTTTTCAACGGGTTGCAGAAATAAAAAAACCGGTTGTTGCCGCCATACACGGAACAACTATGGGTGGAGGGTGCGAACTGATTCTTGCCTGTCACAAACGGATCTGCACTACCAGTAAGAAAACTTCAATCGGACTTCCTGAAATCAAATTAGGCTTGATTCCTGGTGCAGGTGGCACCCAAAGACTTCCCCGTATTGTTGGAATTCAAACCGCATTGGATATGATATTGACGGGAAAACAAGTGGACGGCGCCAAAGCTTTAAAAATTGGTTTGGTTGATGCCTGTGTTCCGGAGCAGATTTTACGCGAGCAGGCGATCAAAATGGCTCTGCAAAAAAAGACTCCGCCTCGAAAAGAAACTCTCGCCGAAAAATTAACCCACACCATTTTAGAAGATAACAGTGTCGGTCGGCTTTTGATGTACCGTAAAGCAAAAGACACCATCACCGCAAAAACCAAGGGATTTTATCCGGCGTCATACAAGGCTTTGGAGGCTGTTTTTGGCGGCATTTCGATGTCATTAAAACATGGACTGGAACTTGAGGCAAAACTTTTTGGAGAGCTAGCAGTCACCCAAGAATCGCAAAGTTTGATACATTTATTTCATGCTACTAACGCGATAAAAAAGCATCCGTATAAAGGAGCTGACGACGAACGTTTTGGCGGCAAGAAAGTCGAGCACGTGGGGCTTGTAGGTGCGGGATTTATGGGGGCAGGAATCACCAATGTTTGTATCGACCGAGGCATTCGTGTTTCCTTAAGTGATCCAAACAAAGACTCCATCGGAAAACTTTTACTTAGCGCCAAAAAATTTCTCGACAAAAAAGTGGAACGACGACGACTAAAAAAATTCGAAGCGGGTTCTAAGATTGCGCAAATCAGTCCCGGAGCATCGGCCTTAGGTTTTGAAAAAACCGATATGGTTATTGAAGCTGTTTTTGAGGATCTAGCTTTAAAACAAAAAATTCTTTCTGGGCTGGAAAAAAATGCCGGCGAAAATTTTATTTTTGCAACCAACACCTCCGCAATTCCGATAACAGAGATTGCGATGCATTCAGTTAGGCCTGACCGGGTTGTGGGGGTGCATTTTTTTTCGCCGGTGGAAAAAATGCCTCTATTAGAAGTTATTGTCACCAAAAAAACAGCCCCATGGGTTGCAGCTAGAGCGATTCAATTTGGACAGGCCATAGGTAAGCAGGTGATAGTAGTCAACGATGGACCGGGTTTTTACACCGTCAGAGCTTTGGCTTTTTATTTGGCTGAAGCAGCGAGAATGTTAGCAGAAGGACAGGCGATCGATTTAATCGACAAGGCATTAACAGATTTTGGATTTCCAGTAGGGCCCATGACTTTAAGCGATGAAGTGGGAATCGATGTTGGGATTCATGTGCTTGAAACAATTTCCAAAGCTTATCCCGACCGTATTGAGATGCCGCGAGGTTTTGATGCGGTTGTAAAATCTGGCCGTTTGGGACGAAAAAATCTAAAAGGTTTTTATTTGTACCAAGACGGCAAAAAAACAGTTCCAGACCCTGAAATTTATTCTCTTTCGAATATTAAAATCGAGAACTCTCTAAGTGCCCAAGAAGTTGTGGATAGGTGTCTGTTGGTTTTCATCAACGAATCTGTCCGCTGTTTAGAAGATAAAATTTTACCAACCGCATACGAAGGTGATGTGGGCGCAGTATTTGGCCTAGGCTTTCCACCATTTTTAGGTGGGCCGTTCAAATATGTGGATCATATAGGTGCAAAAAATATTGTCGAGAGTCTTTTAGAATTAGAAAAAAAACACGGACCAAGATTTAAACCAGCTGCACTCTTATTAGAGCATGCAGAGAAAAATCTTAGATTTTTTCCGGAAGAAAGTGTGAAATTTTAAAAATTTGATTAGACTGAGATCTTTTCGTTATTTTATCAACGTTGAAAAATACGATCTAGTTGTAAATCAACTATTTCATCAGAAAACATTGGGTCTTTTTGTCAAAAACTAAGTTTTTATTTCCAAAACATTGTTTGAATTTTTCATTAATGCTGTTCGAAGTATTTTCCGAGAACTTACTTATCCTAAAGGAGGGATATAGAGTATGAAAAAATTTAAAGGTTTAACGGAAGTTCTTGTGTCATTTGGAATATCGGTTTTTATTTTGTCCTGTGGACAAAAACCGAAACTTGAAAAATCATCAGTTTTAGCCGGGGAAAAAAACAGCGCAGTTTATCTCGGGACTTCAACTATACCGGGAACGAGTCCAGCACCTGCTCCGACATCACCTATTCCAGTACCGTCTCCAACCCCAACGACACAACCCTGGAGTTGCGTATGTGGAAATCACGACCTCGGATCTGCCACCGATATTACAGGAACTTCCTGCCAATATGTAGTGTCTAATAATGACGGCACATTTACCGTTTACAATAGCACTTGGACATGCACTAATAAGCCATTTCCTTCACCGCCACCAGCACCAACACCGGCACCCTCTGAGATTCCTTAAGTAGTATGATGATTTTGCCCCGTCCGTTTTGGACGGGGCAACCTATCAAATCGAATTCAGTCGAAATTTTTTTTCAAAATATTGAAACAAAATCTTTTCAAGGCCTAATGCCAGACAAATTCCCAACAAATAACCCGCGATAATATCACCGGGATAATGAACACCTAGATAGACGCGCGAATATCCAATAATAAACACCGCCGGAACTGCAAACCACCGAAAAATTGCTGGCAATCGCAACCAAATGACAGTTGCCGCAGCAGCCGCATTAGCGGCGTGATTAGAAGTCAGGCCGTAACTTCCGCCACAATGTGCAGCAAGAATACTTACGTCCTTTAAGACCCAACAGGGTCGTTCTCTTGCAAACAGTGGTTTGACAAGTTCAAAAGAAATAATATCCGTTAAAGCCAAGGTGACTCCGCAAAACAATAAACCCCACAGAAGCTTTTTGTCTCGTGACCGCATGGCATAAATAAAAATTCCAAAAAATATTCCCAGCCAAGGTGAAGGACTAGAAATAAAATCCATCACGAAATCTAAAATTGCATAGGAATTGGCTTTATTTAATAAACGAAAAAGGTAAACATCGAAATTTTGTAAAATAGCATCACCCGAAAAAATATTACGCCCTAGGATCTCGTAAAAAATCCTCTCCTGTTTTTTGTATAATATATTAGTGAGTTATTAAAATGTTAATTGAATTTGGCCAATCAGTCAAAATATATTTTAATGAAAATTGCGCTAGAAAATTAAGAAAAGATAAAATTAGATTTATGATTTTAAAAAATAGATTTTGTAATTTATCAATTTTCTAATGGGTAAAATCGCGGAGATCTTCTAAAACGCGTTCAAAGTTCTGAGTTTCACGCAGAGATTCGACCTGTGCGCCATCCCGTAAGCCAATACTCAGTTCTTCACTTTCAAATTTCACCCGCGGCTCGCGAAAAAGTCCTTTGATATTTTGCGCTTTAAAGGAAAGCAAACTCGCTTTGGCGCGCGGTTCCACGTAGGCAATTTTTTTAGAAACCGTCGTCCGTTCCGGAACGAAATTTTTACTCATCGTAGGATCTTTTAACATCACTTGAGTAGCATTGGCTTCTTTTTTAGAAAACTCTACTTTATAAATATTCGCGTGTTCGTCTTTTTGAATCAAATATACGCGCTTAGATTCAAGTGCAAAACAAATTCCACTCGAAAAGCTAAGCAAAACAACCACTAAAGTTTTCATTTATTTCGTCCTCAGTTATTTACCGTCGTTTATTGATCGGGTGGCCACGGTTTAAAGTTAACAGGAAAATTTTTCCTGCCGAAAAGACTGTTATGTCATTCTTGATTATAGAGCGCGGTAAAAATTCCGGGACCCGAGTGCCTTTACTGGCATTTCCTGTTATCGTCGGGCGCGACAAAACCAATTCTTTGTCGGTTTCAGATCACGAAGTTTCAAGACAGCATTTTCGGATCAAAAAACGCGGGCGATTATTTATTTTAGAAGATCTTGATTCTCGCAACGGGACCTATTTGAATGGCGACAAAATTATAAATTCCGTCATTCAAAATGGCGATAAAATATTAATCGGTCACACAGAATTTACATTTATCACAAGCGAGACCAATTTAAGCATTCAAGCAGAAATTGACCAACTTGATATGATTATTTCGGACGATCTAGGGTTAACTTCTCCTCTAACGTTAAAGCCTGACGAAGTCAAAGATCGTCACGTGAAACTTCGCATCAATCCTCTTTTGGCAGTGGATCTTAACGCACACGATCTCAAGGCTGTTCGCGAGGTGTTTGATTATCACTCTAATATTATGACAGCACACGACATGGATGAAGCAGCGAGTGTGTTGCTTAAATCTCTTGGAAAAATCGCACCGGACACCGCCCGGGCAGCGTTTTTTATCTGGCACAAACAATCTCGAAAACTTGTCCCCAAAGCGACGCGACATTTTTCTAAGAAAAAATCTTCTTTTCATATTTCACGCCGTACATTTGAAGACGTCATCACTAGAAAGCAAGGCGTGATTTTGCAAAGCAACGCGGACACAACTATCGAAAGTGGCAAAGTGCGTCTCATTCTTCCTATTCTTCAGGCAAGCGAAGTAATTGCGATCGTGCATCTAGAAACCGATCACCCACTTGCGAAATTTAAACAACCTGAAATCGAAAAAATCCAAGCTTTGTTACTGCGCTCAGCAGATCATTTCGAAAATCTTCTTTTAAAAAGTGAACTGGATTCTTGGGTCGGAGGCATGGTGGAAACCTTGATAGCGACGCTTGAAGCAAAAGACACGTATACTTTTGGTCATTCGGAAAGAGTCAGTCACTACTGTATTGCGGTGGCCGACGAGCTAAAACTCAGTCGCGATGTGAAGCGCGTATTACTCATGAGTTCAATTTGTCACGATATAGGAAAAGTTGGAATTCCGGATGCAATATTAAAAAAAGCATCATCTTTAAGTTCCGAAGAATATGAAGAAATGAAACTTCATCCAACAATTGGCGCAGAAATTATCAAAAATATTCCAAACGTCGAGCGTTTTATTTCCGGTGTAAAATATCATCACGAAAGATGGGACGGATCGGGTTATCCCGAAGGCTTGGACGGTGAGAACATTCCTTTTTTCGGTCGAATTGTTGGCCTCGCAGATGCTTTTGATGCAATGGTATCAGGACGTTCCTATTCCGGCTTTATGGAGCAAGGCGATGCGATCGAAACGCTGGCTAAAGAAAGTGACTTATTTGACCCGTACATTGTAAAAGCTTTTACGCGGGCTTATGAAAAGGGAAATATTTCGTTAAAAACAAGCACTCAAAATAACCTTACTGAAATTGTCGAACCCCCTGTACCAAAAACTTCTATGCCGAAAAAAATTCTTAAGAACCTAAAATAGTTTAGTAATTTAATTAAATTTCTTTTTTTAAAAAAAATGAATTCCTTAAAAATTCGGTAATTTATTCCAAGCACTTTGACGGCATGGATTGGGACGCGCTACAATTAAATAAATCAACGATCGCGAGGCACAGAAAAATTATATGTTTGGAGAAATCGCACTTAGTTTTCAACAGGGTAACGTTTATCTATACATTATGTTGGCCGTTGGCTTTATAGCCACCGTTATCGCTTTTGAACGGCTTATTATGTTTCAATTCGTTTACAATATTAATTTTGAAAAATTTACTGCAAACCTAAAAAAAATGCTAACTGCAGACGATTTAGACCGCGCTGCAAATTTTTGTAAAAGTGTAGGATCTACGTCTCTTCCCTATATCGCCTATCGCGCAGTTGAAGCAGCCGATAACGATCCAACAACCGTTCGTGGAACTATCGAAGAAGAAACGATTTCTTTTTTGCCACGGCTTGAAACCCGGGTAAATATTCTTGTGTCAATGTCGACTATTATTATGTTTGTTGGAATTCTTGGCACTATCGATTCTCTTTGGAAAACTTTTCACGCCATAGATGTTCTCGATTCTACAAAAAAGCAAATCGCCGTGTCACAAGACATTGCATCGGCATTAAATCCGATTGCTTTGGGGCTTTTATTAAGCATGATTGTGCTTGTGTCCCATCAAATGTTACGCGGTATGTCGGTGCGCCTTGTGGACCGCATTCATCATGGAGTGGCCGTTCTCTATAATTTAATGGTGCCTCAAGGAATTGTTATGACAGCGGCTGCAGCACCAATTGGCGGCGGCGGGATGTCTTCACAAGGGCAGACGGAACCTATGCAAAGTCATGACGCACCTATGATGAATACTCAACCAGCCACTGCGGTGGGAGGACCACAAACCGATGCTACGTTCGACGACGCTTCAGTCCAAGATATTCGGGACGAAGAAGAGATTATCTAACGACAAGTCTACTTTGCCGCAGATCACACTGGCCTTTTTCGGTGTGTTTGTGATTTTGACTTTTATGCTGCGGTTTGAATCGTTGGACTCCTACTACGGACAAATCTCCACCGAATTTCCAGTCTTGCAGTCGCCACTAAAAGATCTGACCAGACATCAGTTTGACGAAATTGCGAAGACCACACTTGCGCGCACCACACCTGTTCTGGTTCTTTCGGACCAAGCATTTTATTTTGGCGATGTGAGATCTTTTACGACCGATTATGCTGACGTGCGTAATAAATTCAAAGTAAGCCACAAAGACGGCGAACCACAGTTGGGAAATACTTTGGAACATATGAAAAAGTGGTCCAAGGAACGTAGAGATAAAGACAACATTTCCAATGCTGGTGGCGTGGTCATTTTTATTCCGCAAGGTTTGATTCCTATGCCCATAGTGCTGCAAGTGATTGAGAACTTAAAACGCGATAAATTTTTTACCCGCGTTATCTTAGCGAATGGAATGATCTAAATGGATCGCAACAATAAAGTTTTTCTATTTTTTGAACTGCGAAGAGCGCGACTTCGCACCTCGCAATTTTTATTTCCGTTGCCATTTCTTATCGGAGCTCTATTAGTTTTATTTGTGATGGGACTTACTGTTTTAAATATCAATCCACGGCTTGGGCATAAGACAGACCCCATGCATTTTAGCGGAACACCCGCGGAAATTTCCTCGCTTTGGATGAGTATAAGGCTTGTTTCCGACAAAATAATTATCACCACTAATGATAGAAAAATTTTTCAATGGAAACGAGGTGAGGGGGAACAATTAGAAATTTTTAATGCGTATTTAGCTGCGCGTTCAAAGGAGATTATTCTAGATGCTGTGTTGAAAGGCTTTATGAAACAAAACGACGGAATGGCGGTCCTGAGTGTTGACCAGAAGTTAACCTATCAAGATATGAAGCCCATTTTAGCCAGCCTTGCGCATGCGCGGTTTCACCGTTACGCATTTGAAACAAGGCTAAACCCGTTATGAAAGCCAAGAAAAAAACCCACGAAAACGTCTTACAAGTAGCCATTCAGCAAAACGGTATTTTACAATTTAAAAAAACATTTTCGCTACAGAAATCTCAGATTTTAAAATTTGGAAAATCGAGAGACTGCAAACTTTTTGTTCCTTTTGCAAACCTTGCAAACGAATATGAAATTTTTCAAATTCAAAATAACCAAGTTTTTTTAAACGTCCAAAAAAAATACCACGGATTTATTCGTAGCCAAAACAAACTCCAAATGTTGCCATTTTCAAGCCACCGCACAGTTGACTTAAAAGTCCGAGATTTCGGTTGTCTCGAGCATCATTCCTACACGATTACATTCAAAATTGGGCCCAACACGCCCGAGTTTACCGTCACAAAGTATTTGACCGGATTTCGCGACCAATTTAGTCGGTTTTTTTTGCAAGATAAAAATGACTCGTTAAGTTTCGGGATTGGGCTAACTGCAGCATTTATTATTTTCTGTGGGATTTTTTCTGTTCTAAAGTTTAGTTCCTACAGTCCCCCAAGAGAATTATCTGAAATCGACGAACGTTTTCGGTTGAGTTTTATTTCTGCAAAGTATTTCGAACAAGCGCCAGAACTTTTGCAAGAAAATATGAGTCGACGAATTGGCATTACTTCGGTCACGGACTGGGTGCGAGATAACACTCTTTCTTTAATGGGCGTGCCGGCATCATCGAAAAAAGTCAACCCTGCAGGCCACGCGTTAACTCAGAAATCTTTTCAAGCTGCAGAAGAATATTTAACCGCCGTACTTTTGCAAAGGCAAAAAGCCGAAGCTAAAATTCTGGAACGGCCATTAACGTCTGTGATTCAAATTCCTGTGGTGTTAGGGGAAAGTTTTGAAGGTACTTATCTGCGCGTGATGGACAAAATGCAGCTTATGCGCCAAGCTGCAAAAGAAAACGAAGAAATGAAAATCAAATTTCTTGCAGATTCGGATCTTGATCCGGATTATGATTTTCGTTCACGAGTAAAAAAACCCGCTGGTGCGGACGACAAGAAAATGCTGAATAACTTAGCTAAAATTCGTGTTTTTAAAGAGGATACCGATCAAGAAGCAATGGTTAAACTTTTTAAAAATTACGAAAACCAAGCCTTGGCGTTAAATGCCCGCGCCTTGGATCCGCAGGATAAAGCATTGTCGCAAGAAAATTGGAGTGGAATTGTAGCCCTACCGGCTGGCCTTGAAGAACTTAACATTGCAAGCCTAGACCATATGGCTTTGTCGGATTTGAAAATAAAAAATTTAACCGCCAGCGAATTCGGAAAAACCCATGTCGCAAGTGTGAAACTTCACCTGCGCGAACCACTTATTGGAGAAATCGAGCCCCATCTTGTGGAAAAAACTGTATCTCAGAATGTATATCAGCTAAGAATATGTTATGAATTAGCGATGCGGCGCAATGAACGTGCCAAAGGCCGAGTTGAATGGAGCTGGCGCATTGATAGTCGCGGCGCAATTTCAGACGTTGAACTTTTATCGAGTTCGATTAAAGATAAGCAGATGACCGAGTGCATGAAGTCAAAAATTGCTGACTGGAAATTCCCTCGGCCAAGACGCGGTAGTGTCGTTATCAAATATCCGTTTGAATTTTCAAAAGGGTAATTTTAGTAAATAGAACCACCTCGTTAAATTGAGGAGAACAAGGCGCGAAGTGTGGAAAAAAGCGCAGTTTACTTCATTGTAAATGAGCATTTTTAACTCACAAGCAACGCAGTTATTGTTAATTTAACGCAGTGGTATTTAATATAGGAAAATTTTTAAAGTGAACATGCCTCTCCTTCTTCCGGCGCGTGCGCCTGAGTCGATTCGTATTATTCCTCTTGGTGGTTGCGGCGAGTTCGGAATGAACCTAACCCTTTTTCAAATCGAAGGTAAAAACTTTGTTGTGGATTGCGGCGTGATGTTTCCCGATCCTTCAAAACTTGGGGTGGATGCTATCATTCCTAATGTAAATCCCTGCTTCAAGGCTATAGGCGGGATCCATGCCTATATCATTACTCATGGCCACGAAGATCATATCGGGGCGTTGCCCTATATTGTTGATAAGTGGCCCGCGCCGATTTATGCCACACCTTGGACGGTTGCATTAATCAAAAAAAAGCTCGCTCGCCAAAAGCAGAAGTTGGAATTTCCAATTCATACGGTTGTTGCGGGCGATCACGTGATAAGCGGCGGAGTCGATATTGAATACGTACATTTTAATCATTCGATTCCTAATGCTTGCGCATTATATATCAAAACAAAACACCATAAAATTTTTCACACAGGTGATTTTAAAATCGACGAAACACCTATAACAGAAAAGCCTGCTGATCTGAAGCGAGTAGAACAAATTGGTAGAGAGGGTGTGGATTTACTCCTAGCAGATAGCACAAATTCTCACCGTCCCGGTGTTTGTGGTAGTGAACGCCTTGTGATCAAACCGATGGAAGAAATCTGTTTAAACGCGAAAGGTGCTGTTATTATAACAACCTTTGCAAGTAATCTTTGGCGCCTACAGTGCGTGATGGATGTGTGCAAGAAAACCGGCCGGAAGCTTGCGTTATTTGGTGCAGGAATTCACAATTCTTTTGAGATTGGATCTAATTTAAAACTCCTCAATGTTCCCGAAGGTGTGATTGTCGACGAAGAGCATCTCGACCGCATACCTAGAGAAAAGCTTTGTGTCCTGGCGACTGGAAGTCAGGGCGAATCTCGCGCAACTATTGCAAAATTAGCCTTTGGCGAGCACCGTTACCTGAAAGTGTTGGAAGGTGATTGCGTGGTGTTTTCTTCGCGCACCATTCCCGGGAACGAGAAAGTTGTTCAGACGTTGATGAGTCAACTTGAAAAACTTGGCGCTGTTATCTACTCTGGTAGAACGCATCCAAATATACACGTAAGCGGTCACGCCAATCGCGGTGAATTAGCGACCCTAGTCAAACTTTTAAAACCGAAAAATTTTGTACCGGTGCACGGAACTTTTAGTCATCTAAAAGCCAATTCCGGAATCCCTGAAGAAATCCACGTTCACTGCGAAAAGGTTTTGTTAATAGAAAACGGCAGCGTTATAGATTTAAATATCAATCACGAGGCCTCAATAACTGGTGAAATTCCTGCAGAAGTTGAATTGGTTGACGCTGAATCACGTAAATTAATGACCTACCCGCAAGTACGAGAGAGATTGAAAATTGGTGAATTTGGACTGGTTGTGGTGAGCGGCGTTTTTGATATGACCTTGCGAAAATGGGTCGAAGAAGTTCAGATCAAGACCCGAGGCCTACCAGAAATCGAAGATGGCCAGGATTTGCTTGAAGAAGTGATTGAGGATGTTCAAACCCAGTTGATTTCTTCGGTGAAGCGCGGAATTACCGATGTTGCAGCTCTGGAAGAAGAAATGCGCCTTACATGTAGGCGCAAATACTTCGATTATTTAAAGAAAAAGCCGATGGTTATTTCGCAGTTATTTATTTTGAAAAGATAATTTAGCCAAGTGGTACTATTTCGGGCGATCGCTCTCGATCGAGCGATCGCGGTAAAAAATTTAATATTTAATTCATTGCCGGAGCCGTAACTTTAACAGGAATACTTGTGTTAGGCCGCTGGTCATCGAGTCGGCATTGGGTTAAGCCTTTATCAGCAGCTGCTTCGGCGCTTTCGAACAATTTTCGATTGGCATTAGCGGCGTCGCCCCTGCATCGAATAAAATTAATTTGTTGGTCGAAATAAGCGTTAGCTAATTCATTTTGAATTTTATCTAACTTTTGGCATGTATCGGATAAGCTACTGCCCCCTGCTACGCAGCAGTCGTAGTTTGAACGCGCTTCGTCATAATTACTTTGCAACTGTTGCCGTGCTGCGTCGTCCCCAAATTGTTCGGTACACACATATGTGTCGTTTTTATTTCTCTGATTCAAAAGTTCAAGATTGTCATTCTTCGCTTTAAGTCTTGCGTTGACACATTCGACCACCGAGGCAGAACTTGTAATTGGTGCTAATATGGTAAAAATTAAAAGCGAACACTTTAGAAGTCTATTTCTAGAAGTCATAAAATCTCCTGTAATGGCGATGTTCTTTAAAGTTACAACTGTATCGGGTTTCTGAGTCTCAAAATTGAGCGTTTACCGTAATAACCCAGATTTGCTGAGGTATTTAAACCACATATCAATTTGTTATGCCGACTAATTTGCCAATTAGTTGATTACAGTTGCTGCAAATTTTTAAAATTATAATTATAAAATATTACGTCTAGAAGTTTTGATAAATGTGAGTTTTAAAAAGGCAGATCAGAAATTGCAGACAGATATTTTGCAGCAGTTATAAATACAGTATCTTCTCACTATAAGGACAAATCTATAAGTCAACTTTTATCGCCTACTTCAATTCGTAATAAAATTTTTATCTCATCCATGTGTCAACATTCGGCAGAAAATGGGCTGCCAACGGACTGGCATTTTTAGTAAGGGAATTGATTAGATTCTGCCGAGAAATATTCGAGATTTGTAGATGTCAGAATTGAATTTTTTTTAAAAAATATAATTCGCATCACCTACCAAGAGTTCACAAACACTTTTCAATGACCCGATCTGAAAGCGCTTTAGTGCAGGAATTCCAAATGATTTAATCAGATCATCGTTGATATATTTGGTGGATAGCTCCGTCAAAAGATATTCCGATGAATTTTTAAGGCGATATCTCGGTTTAGAGTTTTGATCAAGTCTGTTTGGAATTATTATTAAGTCGCCATTTTCCAATTGGATATACTTAGTACCATCTCTAAATCTAAAAACATCCGTGGCCGTCACATCTAAAAGTCTACCCTTATCCCAAATCGAAATTTCAACTTCTTCATAGGCAAAATCGAGACGGGAAGCGTCTACAATGATGTATCGGTTTACATCGTGGAATTGTAAGACGTGTTGGATTATTCTGATATTAGGAACCGATTTTAACTTTAATTTTTTTTGTTCCGTCAGTTCATTTAAAAACACACGCAAGGCTTCAGAACTCTTTAAACAATACGACGACCCGTCACAAGAAATGTCCAGGCTTAATTCGCTAGGGCGAACGACCATCGATGCTGATTTATGACCAGAAACAGAAGCCTCGGAGGCAGCAGATCGTAACAAATTTAATTTTAATTCTGTCTTGCGGCTAGATCGATCCACGGGTGAAAATATTGCAATTTTGTGTGATGACGAGAAGCTGCTAAAATTATCAAAAACTCTAACGAAACCTTGAATAGCATTACCCCAGTAAAGTCCCCCCACACCCAACTGAGACGACCAAACTAGCCTTGTTTGATGGCCAAAGTCGTAAAACGATTCTTCGGTGTATTCTTCGACGCGAAACACTATAAAACTGTTACTAGCGTCACCAAATGCTGAAGTGACTCTAATATCACCTTTTTTTGCACCGAAAAGCGGAGCTGAAATGAATAGTACAGTTGCAAAACAACAAACTCTAAAAATGCTCATAATATTATTTTCCTTATTGCCCGGGGCGAACCAATCAAATTTAAAAATTCTTGTCAAAAAAAACCCAATTTTAAACACCTTGTAAGTTGAAGCTTTAACACTCGTCAGTCATCGAGCAAAGACAGTCGGCTTCGCTCTCCTTTCATCAATGAGATTCGACCATAGAATAGGGAATAATTTTTTTAGAAAATCTCTTCGAGAAAATTTTTAGGAAAAAATAAATTCCCAGAGCGCCAGTCGCTTTTTTTGCAGTCCCTGCAAAAAGCTCCCTGCGCGCTCGGCCATCCGCGGCCTCGCGAGCCGCTCTGGGAATTTGTTTTTTCCTAAAGAATTTCTCGAAGAGATTTTCTAAAAAAATTATTCCCTATTCTATGGTCAAATCCCATTTCTTCTGCTCCTCCTCTCCTCCTCCCGGAGGAGGCAAAAGGTCGATAAGATTTGCGGCTTCGGAATTTCAACACACTGGACGGGAAGGGGGCGGGCAGTAGGCGCGAGGGTTCCTGGGCGGAGCGAAGAACGTAACGAAAAGGTCATTTTCAACTTCCAACTCCGCCAAGGGATGAGTGAGCCTGGGATCCGCGCCGTAGCGCCGGCCGCCCCATTCCCTATCCAGTGAAATCTGAAATTTCGAAATCACAAATCTGGAGACCCCGTCAACGGAGATTTGCAATTAAAAACCATGGCCCCCTCACAACGGCCGAAAATATTTCGAAACGGAAGGAATATCCTCCCCCACTAAAATTGAAGCGAGTAGCTTCGCACTCCCATGTGCCCACGAAAACCCATGTCCCGTGTACCCTGCGCATGCAAATATGCGCGGTGAATTTGTTGGTCCAATAAAAGGAAAACCCGTTTTCGAGGCGGCCATAATTCCAGCCCAACTGTAATCCCATGTGATTTTTTCCGAAATTTCATAATGGTTTTTTACAAAATCTTTAAGACCCTGTTCTACATAAGGATTCGGTGTGATGTCGTAAATACCCTTTTCTCCTGCGGTGTGATTGCGCCAGCCACCAATCATAAGGCGGTTATCGGGAGTGCGAATGGCATATTCATATCCGTGATCAAAACTGTGGGGAATATTTACCGAAAAAGACTTCCTTAACGGAGCAGATGTGATGATTTGACCGCGGTAGGGCTCGACTAAATTGCGGGTCGAAAAGTAGTCTGAAAATAATGGCGAGTAGGCGTTGGCGCAAATAACCGCCGCATCATATCGCAAAATTCCGTGTGGTGTTTTGACGACAACGTGATCACCTTCTTCGTAAATATTTTCGATAGGTGTCGACGAATAATATTGCCCACCGTTTTTTTGGAAATTATTGATCAGGGCATTGCGGAATTTAACGGGATGGGCTTGCGCAGATCCTTTTTCAAAACGAGCGCCGAAGACATTTTTGAAGCCCATTTTTTCAAGCTTTGACGTGGAGATATATTCACTTTGAAAATCCATTCCATTTAAAAGTACTATGGACTCTCGAATCTCTGCGTCTTCGACCGCGTCGATCGCAATAACCAAATAACCATCTTGACGGTAGTCTATATCGACTCCGAGAGATTCAACCGTATCGCGAACCTCGTGACAAATTTCAATTGAAAACTGCCAAATCTCGCGCGCTGCTTTTTCACCGTGTAGTGCCGCCAATGCCTTCATGCTCTCGACGGTGCCATATAATATATGCCCGCAGTTTCTAAATGATGCAGCTTTTTCGGGAACAAAATCCACAATGGTCAAATCGTCCATGCCTTTTTTTTGCAGCCAGTAGCCAACGCTGGCCCCTGTAAGCCCAGAGCCAACGATTAAAACACCGCCTTCTGAAGGTTTAGTATCGCAACCAACCGCAGGTTTTTCGTTCAACCAATAGGACGGCGTTCCGGAATTTTCAAGAATAGATCTCGCGTCCATTTTTTCCCCTCACCAATTCTCAAAGTAGACAATCGAAGAATCCTGCTTGTCGTCTGGGGTGAAAGACGTCACCCAAAGTCGGTCATCTTGATCGACGTGAAGTTGCGAAAAAGATTTGATTTCGGAAGGAAGTTTCAGGGTGTTTTTAAGTCTTATATCGCCGCAGGATCTATACTGGAAACCATAAATCGCATTTTCGTCATGATTTCCAAAATAAAATAAATCGCGTTTTTTACTGTAAGTTAAACCTTGCAACGTGCGACCTTTTTTTGATTTGGGAAGATTAAGATCGCAAACTCTTTGCACCCGGCATGAACCAAGATCGTCTTCGTCAGCGCAGCCAATTTTAAGCAGTGGAAAACTTTCTAACTTTGACAGAACCAAAAATTCAACTTTGTCGTTATGCTTATATTTTTCTGGAACAAGGCTTAAGCCCACAAACTTTGGTTTGTCTTCCGCAAGCTGAAATTCTTTGGCAAAACGAGCACGCATTTGACTTGTTTCAGTTCGAGTCGGTTCTCCTACCGCGTCTCTTGTAGATTTAAGCAAATCTCTTGGAATACTAAAACGATGAATCTCTTTATTATCCTTAATCGACCAAACACTAAAAGACAGATGAACGCTTTCGAGCAGGACGACACTAGTCTTAAATTTTTCCAATGCCCGCCAAGCTGATAACTGCAAACTAGCTGGAATTTCAAATCGAACCGTATCGGTTGTTTGCTTAAAACGTTTTCCAGCCACAAGACTTGAGTCAAAAGGATGTTTAAGCAAAATGTTTTTTTGTTGCGCTAAAAGATAGAGCTGATTGTCTGCGCGAATAAGCGCATTGACAGATCTTTCTGGTCCAATCCATGCTTCGCCAGATTTTTCATCCGGGAATTTCAGTGTTCGGAGAGATTTATTAGACTTTGCAGACAAGTTTAAAGGTAATGCTAAAATTCCAAAGATGACTGAAATATAAATCAAACACTGCAAGTTTTGCCCCCCTGCCCCTATGGTATAATTTACTTAACACCAGGAACATATAAATGATTCATAATCTTATCCAAGACTATCTCAAAAGTCGTCATAAATCCGTTCGTATCCGACTTCTGACTGAGGCCAAAGACAAGCAAATTTCATTTCCTCTCGAAGTGATTCAAGACGTTCTTAGTTTTGAATTGTGTGAACAAGAAAAGATTCTTCTGATAGATCGCCTATCTGATATGAAGGGATTTGAGTTGGAAGATTTTCTAACTTCGTCTATTCCCCAGTGGTCCCAACCTTTAGCCGTAAACGCCCTACGCACCTGGTATTTGCAAACAGATTGTGCGCTTTGGTACCGTCTTTTACCGCTTATCAGACTTGAATCACTGCCGCAAAGAATTCGGTTTATGCTTTTAGAAATGAGTGACAAATATGACGCTGCTTTGGTGACTAAATTAAATACCGAAGTGTCTGGAATCGAGGATTTCTCGCCGGCTTTTCATGCGCTTATTTTAGAAAAATGTGTACTTTGTGATGTCAAGAATTCACGTATGACAGATTTGGCCGAAAAAATCATCTTGGCGCATTCCAATGAACCACATCCTTCCGACAAAGCATTTCTGTCAGCCGCAATTTATCTTAAAAAATATCATGCGAGTAAATTAAAACCATTTTCACAATCGTTAAGTGTTTCTATATTGTGGCATACTGCGATTAAAGATTTTTCTTTGGAAAAAATATCCAAATACAAGCCCTTCGAACCCAGAATGTTACCTGATAAATTTCAATCGGAATATCTGCGTTTTTTTGCCGAAGCTTCGTCTATTTACACAAATATTCAAATTTCACAAAAATTGCAAAATATCCGCGTAATAAAAGATATCAATAAATTAAGCCTTGAAGCCAAAAATCATGCCGGTGTTTACACGTTGGAATTTATTCGACTAATGGGACAATTTGAAGGAAACGATCAGGCAGTTTTAAAACTTCTAGACTACATCCGCTCGGAAGACGAAGACGAAATAAACGCTGTCGTGGATAGTCTAAGTCGCATCAAAACCGAACGCGCGGCCCAAGAGCTGGTGTCGATTTTAACTCGAGCAAATTCCACTCTGGTGCAAAAAATAAAAATTTCCCAAACTCTTAAAAATCTCCCCATCGCCAATCTACAAAACGAATTGCGTTCGACCATAAAAGATATCGAAAAAAACTTTCAAGCTTCAAATCAAGGCTCGTTGTCCTTTGAACTGTTGGATAATTTAAAAGAACTTATTGGCTCATCGCCCGAACCGCTGATTTTTGCGACTAAAGCCGAATCTCAGCAGCAGCGCTTTGATTCACGTTTGGAAATACTTATTCCTCAATTCGAAAGTCTGTCTTCCGACGTGAAACGCGCACTGCGTACGGCGCAATTTTTTGAGCAGTCAGCACAACAGTCAAACCTTGCCGGTGATATCGACATGTCACCTCAAATCGATATGCAGTACAAGGCGCTGGAACTTTTCTTTAGAGAGAATTTTGAAGAACTTGTCAATCAAGCTCTGTGCACCGGAACTTTGCAAAGACGCTTAGATGTTATTGGCTATGCGCGACCCATTCCTGATTCTATGGACAAATTTGAATACTACTTATCCAAACTTCCAGTGGTGATGGATATTCCCTTTTTCAGTCAATTTAAATTGCGCAAACTGCTGCGCTCGATTTGTCAGTTTCATGCTCGAAAAAGATTTACTTTGGACGGTCTGAAAGCATTTGGGTTGTTTTTTCTGGTTTTTTCCCGCAAAGATTGCCCTTTTCATCTTGATAATTTACTGAAATTAGACTTTAAAGCAGACTCTCAGCTATTCGAATTTTGTAGAGATCTACATATGTTCCAAGATGCGCGAAATAGAGCAGCTCACGAGGGCTTTCATCCTAATTTTAAAAACGACCAAGCCCAGCTTTGGATGAAAACAGCACAGATTATTGCGACGGCTTTAGCAATCAAACCTGTGTTTTCGACCTCAAGAAGTCCGGAAGTAGTCATAGAACGAAAGCGCGCCTCTTAGCACCACTAGGTTAAATTGACGATAACAGCGTTGCTCGTACCTCAAAAATGCTCATTTACTGGTAAGTAAACTCCGCTTTTTTCGATACTTCGCGCCTTGTTCTCCTCAATTTAACCTAGTGGTGTGCGAAACTCTGTTTAAATCAATTAACGTAGTGGTTTTTAAAATCTAAATCGTTGCAGCCGCGCCGATCAAATAAGTATTCTGATTGCGCAAGATATTTTCGCTGCCGTCCTTCGAAAAAACTTTTAAAAGTTTTTCAAAACTTCCGTGATACCGAATTTTTCCTGCATTGGGTCGAAATTCAATAGCCGCGTTAAAAGTGTCTGCAGACACTTTATCGCTCGCAGGAAAATCACTTCCCAAAGAACTGGTCTCGGCAAATGTTTCATAATCTTTTGCGTATTTTAAAATTCCTAAAGTATTGATCGCTGGAATTTTATAACGCAGAGATGCGATAACCGCACTGGCATCAACTTGACCGGTTTTTAAGTTTGAATCAACATATTTATTGTAACTTGGATTCTTGAATAGATCATATTCGGCTTCGACAGTTAAATCGCCTAAAACCAGTGTTGTTCCTGCACCGAATATCTGTTGGTTATACTTTCCGCTTTTTAAACCTTTGTCTGAATCAAAATCGTGGCGTGCAATATTTGCATAAGAAAGAATTGGCAAAAGCATGCCATCTGCAAATTTTCCTTGGTAGTAAAACGTGGCTGTCATATCGTCGTTTTCGGTCGCATATTTTGTAGCAGCCGTAGATTTGGCTAAGTTATACCCGGGGCTGTTAAGAACTTGCAAAGTAACTTTTTGATTCGCAAAGTCGGCAACTGCCGCAACTCCATTTGAAGAATCGGGTTTTCTGTAGATTAACAATTGTGATGCCGAGTAACTATCCATCGATGAATAATAACCTTCGACTGACATGGTATTTACTTCCATGCGGCCAATTTCTAACGTCAAACCGTCCAGCACTTTGTGCATAACCTTACCTTCGCGAAGCAATCGACTCACCCCGTCATTAGCATTTGCTGCGCCTACTGGCTCAAGGTGTGCCCGATCAAAGTCCGCTTTAAACTTATAAGATAAAGATTTATCAACCGAACCTTCAAAAACAAGTCGTGCCCGTTGCAAAACAAATCCCGAAGTGGATTTGAAAGTGTCCGCTTGTTGACGTTCCATTGTAGTGTGATCCAGCCGAACTTGCGCTTTTACTTTTGCAGTTTCAATTGAACGATCGATTGGACGATCATTTACACGTTCATCAGCGGCATGCGCGACACTACTTAACATCAACCCAAAAAAAATACTTTTTTTCATCTTTTTATTCCTTTTTACCGTTCCTTAATAAATCTGACTTCAACCTATGGACGCGAATATAGGAGTTTTTTTATCAGGTCGTCAACAACTCCGATGAAAAAACTTCAATTTTTTTACACAAAAAACCAAAATATTGCTCTTAAGAATCTTCTAGAGTAGAAGTATCGCCGCCTGTTTTACCAAGCACAATGTCTCGCAGAAGCCTTCGCATAATTTTTCCTGATCTTGTTTTCGGTAAATTTTCCACGAAGCGTATTTCATCGGGTTTTGCAAATGACCCGATAATTTTTCCAACATGTTTTGTCAATTCGCTTTTTAATTCTTCCGATTCGGTCGCGGATTTTTTCAACGAAACAAAGCAGACGATACATTCACCTTTTATTTCATGAGGCCTTCCAATGACCGCTGCCTCAGCCACAGCTTCATGAGCCACCATCGCACTTTCAATTTCGGCTGTACCAAGCCTATGTCCAGACACATTTAAAACATCATCGACGCGCCCTAGAATCCATAAATTATTATTCGCATCAAAACGTGCACCGTCGCCTGTAAAATAACTACCCGCAAACCTGGACCAATATTGTTCGTGGTACCGTGAGTGATCATTGATCACCGTTCGAGCAAGACTCGGCCAAATATCTTTTATTATCAAAAAACCACTTTCTTCTTTTTTAACTTCCACCCCATCTTTATCAACCACTAAAGCTTTGATTCCAGGCAATGGTTGGACCGCACTTCCTGGTACTTGCGGTGAGTAGCCTGGTATCGAAGAAGCCATAATGCAACCTGTTTCGGTTTGCCACCAAGTATCAACTATTGCGCAGCGTCCTCGCCCGATGTGTTTATGATACCAGTTCCACGCCTCGGGATTTATGGGTTCACCAACACTTCCAAGCAAACGTAAAGAATCTAAATTCCATTCTTTTACCCATTCTTCTCCAAGTTTCATAAATGTTCGAATTGCTGTAGGGGCGGTATAGAGAATCGTGATTTTATGTTTTTCAATCATTTTCCAAAAACGATTTGGCTCGGGATGTAAAGGTGCGCCTTCATAAATGAACATTGAAGCACCCAGACTTAAAGGACCGTAAACACCGTAGGTATGACCTGTAATCCAGCCAATATCTGCCGTGCACCAGAATAAATCACTTTCACAAAGATCAAATATCAACTCCGTTGAAAATGCAGCAGAAGTGAGATAACCCCCACTAGTATGGACTAGACCTTTTGGCTTTCCGGTGCTTCCAGAAGTATACAGAACAAAAAGCGGATGCTCACTTGCAAAAAATTTGCATTCATTATTTCCTGCAATTGATTCGCTTAGTTCATCAAAATAAAAATCTCTTTTTGCGCGCATGGAAACTTTTGCGCCGGTGCGTTTAATTACCAGAACGTTTTTCACTGCAGTTGATTTCAATTCCAAGGCGCGATCGACTGTCTCTTTTAATGGTAGGGTTTGACCTTTGCGCATAACTTGATCTGCGGTAATCACAAGTTTTGCGCCGCTATCCTGATTGCGATCAGAAATCGCCTCACTACCAAATCCCGCAAAAATAACATTATGGGTTAACCCTAGCCTTGCGCAGGCCAGCATTGCAAAAATCGCTTCTGGAATGAGCGGTAAATAAATAGTAACGGTGTCTTGCGGTTTTAAGTCAAATTCACGCAAAACATTTGCAAAGCGCTTAACTTCGACTAGTAGCTGTTCATAGGTAAATTTTTTAATTTCACCGTCTTCACTTTCCCAAGTTATTGCGATTTTATTCTTGCGCACAGAATCTAAAGCATGACGATCCACACAGTTGTAACAAACATTTAGCGTTCCATCTGCAAACCATGTGGCGCGATTTTCGATCCAGTTGCCCGCAGTTGTTGGTGCTTTTTCCCAAGTTAAAAAACTCTTAGTCTGGTCGAGCCAAAATTGATTTAAGTTTTTTTCGGCGGCTTGAAATAATCTGGGAATTGTATTTACAGAAAAACGCCCTTTCCTTGCAAATGTCTTGTCCATAATTTAATTTCCAGTCAGATGAAAACTATGGTGGTTAATATGTGCTTCTATAAAAGTCGCAATAAAATAATAACTATGATCATAGCCTTCGCAGTATTGCACATTTGCTTTTTGATTATTCAATTTGGCTTCGCGGACAAAATTTTCTGTCAATAAATGAACTTCTAAAAATTCATCCTTGGTTCCTTGCGAAATAAGTATTTCTCTGGGATGAGTTTTTCCTGCTTTTAATAATTCGCAAGCGTCGTTACGTTTCCACAAAGATTTATCTTGTCCAAAATACCCGTTCAAAGCTTTTACGCCCCAAGGAACTCCCGAAGGATTAACTATGGGAGAAAAAGCCGACAAAGATGCATATTTACCAGGATTATTTAATCCAATGACAAGTGCTCCATGACCTCCCATGGAGTGACCAAACAAACTTATTTTTTCGATTTTAAATTCATTTTTTAAAATGTCATAAATCTCAACGTTAACATAGCTCGACATTTGATAGTGATCTGCATAGCCATTAACCGTTGCATCGAAGTAGAAACTTGCACCTGATCCAAAATCATAAGAATCATGTTCGCCCGGCAGATTTAATCCTCTTGGTGACGTATCTGGGCAAATAACCATGAGGTTTTTAGCCGCTAAATATTTCTGCGCCCCGGCTTTTGTTATAAAGTTTTCCTCGGTGCAAGTTAAACCAGATAGCCAGATTAACGCCCCAGCAATTTTCCCTTCAGGAATAAATGTTGCAAACTTCATTTCAGTTTTTGTAAACCGCGAAGCATGATTCCAAAATTCTGTGCGACCGGCAAACGATTTGTGGGATTTTAATAATTTCATGTTGACACCTTTTCTCTAAAACAGCACAACACTGCGAATACTTTTCCCATCTTTCATATACTGAAAAGCATCGTTAATTTTTTCCACAGGCATTGTAAACGTCACAAGGTCATCCAAATTGATTTTACCCACCATATAATCGTCTACATATTTCGGTAGTTCCGTCCGACCTTTTACCCCGCCAAATGCTGAGCCTTTCCACACGCGACCCGTAACCAATTGAAATGGCCGTGTGGAAATTTCTTCTCCAGCACCGGCAACACCAATAATAATAGATTGACCCCAACCTTTGTGACAGCATTCGAGAGCCTGGCGCATTAATTTTACATTTCCCACACACTCAAAAGAATAATCCACACCGCCATCGGTTATTTTAATAATTTCTTCGACTACGGAATTCTTAATTTCGCTTGGATTGATAAAATAATTCGCACCAAATTTTTCTGCCATTTCAAATTTAGAATTATTTAAATCCACTGCAATGATTTTGCTAGCACCAACCATTTTTGCACCTTGAATAACCGAGAGACCAATCCCGCCAATTCCAAACACCGCAACCGTTGCTCCGGCCTCAACTTTTGCGGTGTTTAATACGGCTCCAATTCCGGTGGTCACGCCGCAGCCCAGTAAGCAAACTTTATCGAGAGGCGCTTTAGGATTAATTTTTGCCAAGGAAATTTCTGCAGCGACAGTGTACTCAGCAAAAGTCGACGTACCCATGTAGTGATAAATGATCTTTCCATCCTTCGAAAAACGCGACGTTCCGTCTGGCATAAGACCTTTACCTTGGGTTTCGCGAATTCTTTGGCATAAATTTGTTTTGCCAGACAGACAAAATTTACAGGTTTTACATTCAGGTGTGTACAGAGGTATAACGTGATCACCTTTTTTAAGGGATGTAACACCTTCGCCAATTTCTTCGACAATTCCTGCACCTTCATGGCCTAAAATTACCGGAAAAAGCCCTTCTGGATCGACTCCCGATAGCGTGTAAGCATCCGTATGGCAGACTCCTGAAGCGACGATTTTTACCAACACCTCACCTTTTTTTGGACGTTCTAAGTCGATAGTTTCAACACTTAATGGCCGATTAGGTCCCCAGGCGACTGCCGCTTTTATTTTCATATTTTCGTCTCCATTTAGAATGTTTTATTAGCCTTGTATTATGTGAGTAGCAATCGAAGTTGATACTGATCTTGTCCTTGTTTTAGTTTTTTTTGCCAAAGGAATCCAGATTTTTTTAAAAGGGCCACCGAGGCCAAGTTATTTGACTCAGTCACCGCTAAAACTGTTTTGAAATCAAGAAATTTCCCACAAAATTTTAACATGTCGGGAAGCACTTCTTTCATAATGCCTTTTTGGCGCTGGCTTTCGATAACGGCATAGCCAACTTCAGTTTCCTGACGTAGCACGCCGTGGTAGAACCCACAGGAACCTACTAATTTGTCGCCTTTTTTTTCGGCAATGGCCCAGTGAATGGATTCACCTTTGAAGAAATCATTTTCGATTCGCAGCATGGTTTCTCGCGCCTGTCGAACGTTCGTGGCTTGTTTACCGTGATAATACGAAACTTCTAAGAAAGCTTCCAAGTCTTCGGTGCGAAGTTTTCGCAAAACAAAATTTGGTGTGTTAACGACAGGAAATTTCATTTTCGATCCTCCATTGGCCGGTCACGCCAATCGTTTTGGACTACAAACCCTTGGGTGACAAAATCAAAATTCTTATCTGCGACCATCATAAAAGTTGGTTCTTGCATCTCTGGAAATTCATCAAAAACGACGTAACGTTGTTTTTCAAAGGTTAACCTAGCACCGGAAAGCCACTCATTACGATGATAAACTACTAAATAAAAACCCTCAGGGTAGCGTTCAAGAAGGTATCCCAACTTATTAAATTCTATCCACCAAGAGTAAATATGCCGTGCATATAATTCGTCATACTCTGGCAATTGACCCAGAAAATCAATCCAAGGATAAAACAATACGCCGCGTAAAAAATACTGTCGGTTTGAAAATAATATTTTTTCTTCGGGCTGAGTCTGCAATTGATGATCTAAAATTTTATGCCACTTAAGATCCAAACGATCTCGTTTTTGTGGTCCAACGAAGTCTTGTAACTTCCTAGTTGTTCCTGCACATAGATAAAACTTAACCGCAGTTTCTACGTGAAGACAAATATCAGAACCGTTTTTAATCACGAAATCGAGTTCGCCTAAAGTATTTTTTCCTTGCCGAATTTGAATGCCACGTTCGATGTCAAAATCCGGAAAGATCATCCACAAAATAATAGCAAAAAGATCTTCAAAGTAGCGTCCCAGTCGGCGTGCGACTGGCTGTTCTATAAAAAGCTTTCCTGCGTCTGATTGAATCCATAATGTTATTTTTTTTGGTAAATCGTTTTTTTGAGCCAAGTTAAAATCAAATTGCTTTGAAGATTGTTTTATGACCGGAGTCGAATCCACAACCCAAATAAGATCATAGTAGAGCTTTAGTTCTTGATGATTAAAGTTTTGCATGGCGTGCACTTCGAAGTTGATGGCGAACTTCTTGATCGAGCTTGGCAAACAATTCGGCCTGCAAATTTCGCGATGCTTTAGGACTATGTCCTTTGATCCAGTGGATATTTAAATTGATTTTTTCAAACCATATCGCAAGTTTTTTATAGAGATCAGCATTGGTTAGAAGTTCACCAGTTTTACGGCTTTTAAATTCTAATTCTTTTAATTTAGGTATTCTTTTAGAAAAATCGGCAGCACCTTTGCAATCGGTGTAAAGATCTACTTTTAGATCTGCAACCGTGGTTAAACTATCGATAGAATCCAGTGCCCAAAGAATCGAATCAAATTCCATGCGTGAGCAGCTATTACCAAAGATAATCTTTGTTTTAACTTGTGCATCGGGCAAATCAATATCGTCACCGGCAAATATCATGCAGCCAGCAATTCCAAATTTTAGCTTTGGATCAAAACTCGCGTCAGAAAAGATTGTGTAATTTTCAACGACGCCTTTTGTCATCGCGGCCACGCCTTACGCGATCGGCAGCTGCGGCAGGACTGCCACCACCACTGCGGGAATCTCGTCTTGCTCCATCACGACTTCCTCCATCACGGCTAGCGGCTCGACTTCTTTCTCCGCTGCCTCCGGCCCGTTCGCTAGAACGACTTGGTGGACCTCTACCGTCCATCTTGGGTCGAGAATCACGCAGCTTTTCATTTTGTGCCGGATCTCTTTCTGAGAAAAGATCTTTATACTGCATGGATAAAAACCGCCCAGCAATTTCAAATTTATCCATTCCCTCAAGGCGCTCTCGCCAAGTTTCGCTTAAAGATTCGACCGCTCGCGCATGAAATTCCTGAGCATCAAACTTTGCTAACGCAGCCGATACTTTTTTGTAAGCGATGTCTTTTCGCTTAGGGATTTTGCCTTCGGAAACTCGGGCATTGGTTAATTCTTCGATGCGGCGAATTAAGCCTCTTTGACTTGGAGTAACCAAGCTCATCGCAATACCAGCACTGCCTCCGCGAGCCGTTCTTCCGATACGGTGAACATAAATATCAAACTCACGAGGAATGGAGTAATTCACAACGTGGGTGACGTTTTTCACATCCAAACCGCGCGAAGCAACATCCGTACAAACTAGAACTTTAATTCTTCTCTCGCGAAAATTGGTCATAGTACGTTCTCGGCCAGCTTGATTCATGTCGCCGTGCAAGCAGTCCACACTAAAGCCGCGCTTTTGAAGGTACTCTGTTAGATCCACAACCAAAGATTTTGTTTGGCAGAACACAATGCCATAAAAGTCATCTGCGGCTTCAATAATTTTTCCAAGAACTTCTGGTTTATCGGACTCGTGCGTCGGAAAGTACACCTGCTCCACAGAACTAGAAAGCATTTCCTGCTTATTAACCGTGACTTGCTCTGGATTTGATAAATATTTTTCGGCAACAGACCGAACCTGGCGGCTCATGGTCGCAGAAAATAACCAAGTGTGAACACCTTTCGGAATTTCCTCCAAGATTGTCTCCAGGTCTTCCTTGAAGCCCATCGAAATCATCTCGTCGGCTTCGTCTAAAATAACATTTTTAACAGCGCCTAGTTTCAATGTTCCGCGCCGAATATGGTCTAAAATACGGCCGGGAGTTCCAACCACAACCTGCAGACCTTGTTTAAGGCCTTGAATTTGCTTGTCGTATCCGGCACCGCCGTAGATCGCCACTGCGTGAATACCTTTGTATTTACCCAGTAATTCAATCTGTTCGGATACTTGGATAGCAAGTTCTCGCGTTGGACACAAAATAAGTCCCTGAACAGCGCCTTTTTTTACACTGCAATGCTCGATTAACGGAATTCCAAACGCAGCGGTTTTACCGGTTCCCGTAGCGGCCTGGCCGATAAAATCCGACTCGTTTTTCAAAAGAATGGGTAATGCGCCAGCTTGGATGGGACTTGGGGTCGTGTACCCAAGTTCTTCGATAGCTTGCATCAATTCGGTACTTAGATTAAGGTCGGCAAAGGAATTCAATGGAGTTGCTCTTTTCATTATTAAAAATATGTAAGGTCAATCGAATATCACATCTGGGATTTAATTACAGATAAAATTTTAAGTAACTTTAAAAATTCTTATTTTTTATAGGAATTTCGCTAAAATTCTATGAGCTTTTCTCAACTTCCGTATCTCATTGCTGTCCCGATCATGGTTTTAAGTGCTTTTATCTGGCTTTTCAGTGGCGCATTAGTACTTAACAAAATTTTCGCCATGCTATTTCAAAAGACTTTGACTTTCTCAAGGTTGAATTTTTTGGCCGCTTGGTTAACTTGGCCACTTTGGGCTGGTAGTATTGCAGTTGGAATTCTTTTGCTTAACATCCCGTTGGCGCCGGCGTTGGTATTGCTACAACTTGCTGTGCTTGGTGCTGGTTTGATGGAACTGTATTTTGCGCGGACAAAGATTTATTCCCTAAAGATTTCTGCGGGGGAACTGAAATTTTTGGGGGTGATTTTCTTTTATATTTTTTGCATGGTGTGTTACGCGGCATCACCGTCAACCAAAGTAGACCAAATCAACTACCACCTTGCGGTTTCGAAGTTTGCTTTAAATCCAGAAGGATTTTTAAATGCGATCGATCCGCATTTGCGTATGACGGGCATGTTTGAATTTGCGTTGGCGTGGCCTAGAAGTCTATTTTCTAACGACTATTTTTGCTGGGGTTTTGGGCAAGTGTTAACTTACATTTATGCAACCGGAGGATTGATTTTAATCGGTTGGTATTTAAAATTAAAATCCTCGGCGCTTTTTATTCCGATCGTTTTAATAATTCTGATCAATCTTCCCGAAAGTTTGGTATTTACCACTTTTAAATCGGATGGAATTATTTTCATGCTAGTTTTGGCCTGCATTGCGGTTTTATATTTAGAAAAAAATCCCACCGCCTATTTCTTTATTTTTGTTGCGAATATCTTATGTATAAAATTTACTGGAATTCATCCGGTATTAGTATTAACTGGCCTTGGAATCTTTAAGTATAAAGGGAAATTATTTAAGGATCTGCGTAATTTTTTATTTTTTATACCTTTTGGTCTTTTTCTAATAAAAAACGCGGTTCTGTTAAGTAATCCATTTTATCCCGCAGCTCTAGATTACTTCACATCCCCCTACTCAGACCAACAGACGAAAAATTATTGGCTCGAAATAGCGGATTTGCAAAACGCCGATATTTTTTCTGGTCTTGTGGGACTGAAGAATTTACTTATTCAATCTAAAGAAATTTTATTCATGATTTTTTTACTGTCAGCATATCTGTTTAAGTTTAAACGAGTAAACTTGCCTGAATTTTTAACGACACACAGATTAACGTTTTTATTTTTATTTTTTTACGTGGCGCTATGGCCTTTATTTTTTAGTGGAACAATTTATTTTCGCTTTGTGCTTTCTGCCATGGGGCCGATAGTTTTGATTTTTATTACCATGCTGCAAAAACTTGACTTAAAAATTGCCACCGACAAACGTTTTGTGGTTTTTTTAAGTATTTTGAGCATCGCGTTTTGCGGAATCGATGTGGCGATCCAGAAAATCTGGAAATGGCGTTCTTTAGATATTTCCAGTCAGGTTGCGTTAAGTGAACATGCGGTTATTTTTCAAACATTTTCTGATCTAAAACTTCCCGCGGGTCTTGTTCTGGGTTCAAGCCCAGGGAAGTACTTATTTAATCAAAAGTATGCTTACGCCCACGAGCACGCAGGACCTCTCGAACGAAAAATTTATCGTAACTTTCGCGAAAAAAACCCCGGAATATTCAGTGAAGAAAATCTTTCTGCAGTGATTACTGAACCTGGCACGGAACTAGAAAATTCTGTTTTGGGAATGTATTCTTGCGCAAAAGTTACTTCGATCGGCAGCGCTAAAATATACATTGATTTGAATTGCGCTAAATAAACTATTGAAGCTTCGATCTAGACTGTAAAAGCCTTCGAATACGTGCAGCGGGAAATGAGAATGACCTTGCACATGTGCTGACAAAACCATCTTGAATATTTTGAACAGTCTCAAAAACTTTTCCAATTGCATTATAAAGCTTTATACTGCCGTGACTTACAACTTGTGGCGCAGCAAATATTACCGCTCCGCCTACTGCAAGAAGACTTATCGAAGCATTAAAATAAAAACGTTGGGCATGAATACATTCAAATATCTGGGGAATGGTGCACAATAAAGCAAAAATCAAGCGATTTGCTGCAGAAATAGATTCCACTTTTTCGTGTTTTAATTCTTGGGCTGACAGCTTCTTTTTAATATGGTCTTCCATAATATCGGTTCCGATAAAATACATGGTTTCAGTAGCCATGCCAGCTAACGTTACCAGCAGTAATCTTGACGCAGTTAATTCTTCGGTGCCTAATATCTGATAAGCAAGTTGATTCATCAGAATATTAAGTAGTATCGCAGGCACGAAATCTTTATATAATTGAGTGAATAAAGGTGCTCGGTCTTCGTGTGGTTTACGTAATCCAAAAACCCTTTCACTCGCAAGGAATTTTAAGTACCCGGGCGCGGTTACGCCGAGCGATGCGGAGACCAGCCCTCCTAATGCCGAATAAAAAACATCCGGCAGCGAGACAGTTAGCCCGTTTGAAATGTAAACAACACCCAGATAAACGCCCGTCATCGCAAGTCCTCGCATTGCGACTCCGTGCCGTGTAAAAACTTCTGGTTTCTCGGGTTTTTCAATGGACGTATGAGCCAACTGTGCGCCGTTTGCTTTGGCTAATTCCTTTGCCTGGTGCATAAGTTCCGTCGACTCATCACCGTGTGATTCTACTATGATTATTAACCTTCGACCGGGTTGTATTCCAGCCATCATCTCGCTTATTTCTTTAAAAGTTCTAGAGACCCCTTCCTTATCTTCTGGATTGTGATCAAACGCAATAATTCGTGAATCGCCGGTCTGAGATTGTATAATTAATTCTGGATTTTTATCGGTTGCAAAGGAAAATTCTAGAAAAAATATTAAAGAAAAAAATAGAGTCAATTCGGTTTACCGCCTCATGGATTTTGTTGTGCCTGATCAATCTAAATATTTTAGGTGAGAAAAGAAGTCAATAAGAAAGCAAATCTGCTGCTTAATAAATGTCCTGTGATGTCCTTGGAGTTTATCGCATGAAATTCCTAAAGTTATTTTTTAACAAAAGGATAACCGATAAAAATGATTTCATGCACATTCGAAGAATTAGCACTTCACATTATCAGCCAGAGTTTAAATAAACATATTTCTCCGAGCGAAATCGGTGATGTCTGTCAACCGCAGCATTTTGAAAATTTTCAAATCGACGATTTGAAAACAATTCTGCAAAAGATTCTCCAAAAGGATTCTTTTTCTAAAACGTATCTTTTAAAATATCTTATCCATACCGGCCAAACATGTGAATCGTTTGCAAATGTTTTGCGGCAATACCTTGACCGAACTTTTTACCTAAATGGAAGCCTTATTGGATTTTCATCGCCTGATTACCCACAGCATCTTAGACATATTAAATCGCCGCCGATTCTTCTTCACGCGGTGGGAAATGTCCATTTGTTAACCTTTCCCGGGTATTCGGTAATTGGAGCTCGAAAGGCTTCATCTCTAGCTCTAAAAGATTCGTTTAATCTCGGCCGAGACTTGGCACGACTCGGATTTACGGTCATAAGCGGCGGGGCTTTTGGGTGTGATATTGCAACCCATCAGGGTGTACTGGCTAGCGGAACAGAACCTTGCCCGGCGATTATTGTTATGGCTGGAGGTTTAGCCAAGATGTATCCCAGACATCATGAAAATATTTTTAAAAAGATCATTCAAGCGGGAGGTGTGGTTATTTCCGAAAAACTTTGGGACGAACCGTGTCGGTCATTTGATTTTCCTGTTCGAAATCGCATTATTTCGGGGATAAGTCCCGTAACCATTGTTATCCAAGCAGGCCAGCGTAGCGGGACTTTAGTCACTGCGAAAGAAGCATTGGATCAAGGTCGAGAAGTCATTGTTGCAAAGCCCTCAAGCTTAACTTTGGGCTACGAAGGCTCTTTGGCATTAGCTGACGATGGCGCTCCAACTTTCGAGAATAGCAATGAAATTATTTCCTTCTTAGAAAGTTGCGGCTGATGAGTTTCTGGAAAAAATTAATTTTTGAAGATGAAGTGATTTCTTTTGTGGATATCTACGCAAATCCAAAAAAAGAACTTGCGGACATTCTCAAGAAATTCTCCGATGGTGAAATTTCGGAAATGCATATTCAAAATCATGAAAGAATATTAGTCACAACTGTAGACGGCAAAAGTCGTTTAGAATCCTGTGAGATTTCGAATATTCGATTGCTGATTGAATGCTGTGCCATTCTGTCGAACACAAGAATTGATCCTTTACATCCTGTGGCTGGAGGTCAATTGCCTGGCCAGAGCATCCGGTGGCACGCGGCTTTAAAAGAAATCACCCACCGGGAAGATTTGCTTAATTTTCGTATTCATCGTTTTGCGCAAATTAAATTAACGGATTTTTCTTTAAAGGATTCTGACTTCGAAAAAATTCAAAAGGCTATAAACTCGAGCTTTCCCATTCTCATTTTTGGTGCAACTGGGAGTGGTAAAACGTCTTTTTTAAACGCCCTAATTACAAGTTTTTTAAAAGGACAAAGGCTTGGAATTATGGAGACCATTCCTGAAATCGAAATTTCTAGTGATTTCTGGTTTAGATTAGCCGCGCGCAGTGAAAATTCTAGACAGCAGGGCAAAATGACTCTAAAGCACCTATCTCAAGAGCTTCTTCGACTGCGACCGGAACGCATTGTGGTTGGAGAAATTAGAGGGGATGAGGCGTTGGCTTTTTTAGAGAGTTCCACAACTGGTCATGGCGGGGCAATTTCTACAATTCACGCCAATTCGCCGGAAAATGCTGTGACTCGGCTCATTCATTTTGCCAAGGGCTCGCGAATTTCGCAGAAATTTAATAATGCTGAGTTACTTGAAATGTTTTCCATGTCGGAACTTTTACTAGTGGGCTTAAAAGACCGGAGCTGTTTTCATGTTGATTTTGTGAAACCATAGATATAAGTTTCAGTCTAAAATATGAACGACATTTGGCATCCCAAAACAATTTTAAACTTTAAGCAAAGCGCTTTTTTTTCAAAGGCGCTTGAGAACGTTTTAGAGTTTGAAAGTTTTCCTAATGCCGAGGAACTGAATAATGTTTTTCCGGTTAATGGTTTTACCTTTGTGGCGCAGAAAACTTTAAAGGTGCGCTCTTTTCGCATGCGTAAAAAAACAAAGGCCCAGGCGGAATTACATTATGACGAATACATTTGTCAAAAAGGCATTATTCCTGTGCGCGAAAATAATTGGCATGATTTTTTTAATGCTCTCATTTGGTTTTTTTTTCCATGTACTAAAAAAGTGATCTATCAAAAGTTTCTTAATTTAAGAAAAAGTCGTGAGAATCCGTGTATTCGATCTTCGGAAGAAGACCGGCTCACTCTTTTAGACGAAGGCGGGGAGATATTTCTTCCAAATGAAAAAAGCGTGATTTTTGGTCACGCAATTCTAGAAAATTTTATTTTGACTCCCGACAGAAAGATTAATTCGTTTAAGTTGACCTTAAGCAATCCTGTCGAGGATCAAGAATTGGTTCAAGCTTTTATGGTCGATCTTCGGCAAAATTGTCTTTTACTTCTTTAAAGTCCTTTTTAAATTCTGCGCTGGTTTTTATTTTGGTAACAAACTTGGTTGCAAAAGCTCTGCTTTCGGCAATATCTGATGGGTAATGCACACCTCCAATAACTCGGTCTGCTGCAATCTGCTGAGCGCGGTTGTGAATGAGCGTTTTGCTTTCTGGAAAAACCTCTTCAAGCAAATCACCCCAAACAAATGCAATGGTCGAATGTCCGCTCGGATAGGAGAGGCTCATTTCTTTGTCGACGCAAGGGGTGATTTGCGGAAAAGAAACATAAGGACGCGGGCGTTTGTAAAATTCTTTTGCGACTCTCACAAAATATTTTGCATCTTTTAAAACTTTTTCCAAAAAAGGAGTTAAATATTTTGACTGTTCATCAGTGAGCGTGCCGTAAGGTCGGCCAAAAAAAGTCTCGACTGAAACAGCAACCTCACTTTTAGCGCGGGCGCAATCCTCTTCGGTACGATTGCCTTGATATTTCAAGATAATTTCCAGGTCTTTTATTGTCAGTTTGGAATCTACTGTTGGTGCTGGATTAAAGTCTTTTTCCGCGCTAAAACTTTCTTTGTCTAAGTATTTCAACACGTCTTCTTTTGCAAAGCTTAAGGTCGGAAGGCTTAGCGAAAAAGCCAAAAGAAGCTTATGAGTACGGGAAAAGTTAAGCATTGGGGTTTCCTTTTTGATTAATATCGGTAGAGACCTGAAATTTAGTCCTTTAGGTAGCATTTTTTAAGGCAAGTAATCAAGGAAGATTTAATGACAGGTTTCGACTGTTTGCAATCAATGAAAATTAATTATTGCTATCAAGCTTCACATCATGCAAAATCTTGATTCCTGGGGATATAGCTCAATTGGTAGAGCGTCGGATTTGCATTCCGAAGGTTAGGAGTTCGATTCTCCTTATCTCCACCATATTTTATTCAATTTTATCATGATGTTACGGCGGTTTAGTGTATCTGCTCAATAGCTTCTTGTTGACATTAGATGTATATTTCTGACGTGGGTTAATGTTTTCCGGTCTTGTGACATCCAAATCTGTCAGTGTCTTCGACTTTAGCTTTATCATCGCCCTTGGGTTGATGTTGATCCTCGCCTGGAGGCGTTTGCCGTTCACGTTTTCATGCGTTGTTTTGGCAATATTCAAACTCCTGTGGAATAAATAATCCGCGACGTATCTTTGGAATAGAATTGATCTACTATCAACAAATCCGTACTTGAAAAAAATTCCGCCCAGTCGGAGTTGCTGTCAGCAGAACGTACCTAATTTTATCAGCAAACTTATCTTCATCGGACAAACCTATGACTCTATTTACGCTCTTAAAAATTTTCTGCTATTAACTGCGAAACGTCACTTTTTCGATTGTCCAAAAAACGAAAATATTAAATTAAAAAAAGAAATTTATAGCATGATCTACTGTAGCCGTTACTCAACACCTTCCCTAACTTTATTGTTAAACTGGACTGATATTGAACTTTAACTTACTATTTAATAACATGAAATTTTTCTTACTAGCGTTGTCATTATATTTTTCTCAATCAGTAGCGCAAGCTGACCTTTTAACAACTCACAATTACTTGAACTTAAGCCTGCAGTCTAACATTAGCTCGGAAGCATTTAGTGTTTCCGGATACTCACCTGGTATTACGGCGCAAAAAGACATCACAAAAAAATGGACTCTGGGCGCAGCCTTTGAGCCATTGATTAATTTTTCAGGCAAGGAAATCAGCCGCTACAGTTTTGGTGTGCTTGCAAAATTCGCGGTGTTTGGCCAAGCTCGGCGTATTGCTATCGAGCAGACAAACTTTCAATTTCGCGAACATGGTGGTGAGTCGGTATATCTTTTAACCCGGTTTATGCATAATAACTATCAGGCATTAATTCCTGAAACAACGCAGATGTTTCAAGGTTCTAATCTAGAAGTACAGATAGGTTCGGGATACCGCCGAGATATATTTACAGATGATGCTTTCGGTTTCGAATTTCTGGTGGTGGCCGCGTCGTTTTTTACGGCTCCTGAGCAGGTGAAATCAAGCGGCTTTCAACTTACTGTCTACTGGCTTTTTGGTACAAAAACATAAAATCTCGGAGAATAAACTAGTATGCGGCGCAATCGATTTGTTTTTTTAATTATTTTAGCTGTAACACCTATTATTTTTTATTTTGGACCAAAAATAAAAAACTTAATCAAAAACCGCTCTGCAACTAAAACTCTGGAACATAAATTTATCTTGATAACCGATTTGCAAAAAGACAACTCAGAAAAAATCCGACAATTAGAAAGTGGTATCAAGGTCGGACTATTGCCGGCTTCCAATGCCGATCTAATTTTAACCTCAGTTACTGAAATTGAGAAAATTATTACCGCAAAAAAAGCGCCGACGGCAATTTTTGCACATGTTTCCGATAAAGACTTACTTATAAAGTTAGTAAAATCCTTAAATTCCATTCCTATAATTGTTTTAAATCAGGTTGAGGTCCCAGGTACTGCGGGGAAGTCTGTCTTTTATATTGCGCCGTCTGCTGAGACACTAGGGAAAGTCCTCGCCAATTTTACGACGACAAAACTCCGGCAAAAAAAGATTTGCGTATTGCAAAATACCGACGATAAATTAAGCACGAGTTTCGTCAAGGCATTCGTGGATTCTTCACTGAGCTCACGGGGGAAAGTTTTGAGTAATGTTAGTTTCCGTGGCCTAACCATGGGTTTTGGGCCGCAGTTTAAAATGATACAGAATTTTAAAGCCGAAGTTATTCTTATGCCTGGTACCGCCGAAGAAGTTGTTGAAGCAGCGTGGGCTGCACAGCAACTCGGACTAAAACTTCCCTTTCTTGGAGATTTCCGACTTGCTGGAAACTACCTATCCGAAAAAAGCAAAAACGCAGCGGCATTTTATTTTCCGGACATCTATTCCCCTTTTGACAAAACAGATGCAAATCAAGAATTCGAAAAAAATTATGTGGATTTATTTAAAACAAAACCAACTTCTGACTCTGCTTTAGGTTACGAGGCGACTAAAATTGTTTTGAGTGCTTTAGAAAAATCCACTGCCAATCAATCACTCAGTCAGATTTTAGCAGGTTCAACACTTGTTACCGGACTGGCCGGCAAATTAACGTTTGATGCTAATAAGCGCTTGAAGCGCGATATTTTAATTATGCACCAAGATTTTGACGCTAAAATTAAAGTGGCGGAACATTACACTTTTGAAGGCATAGCTCAAATCCCTTGACATCCGAAGGTATTCAACACCCTGTATTCTCAACTCTTTTAACGGATTCATTTAAGTTTTTTCAGTTTCTGCCGAAGGCATTATGTGAAAGCTCAAAGGGGTCTATATGTCTTTCTTTAGAACTACAAATTATTCCTGGTTTAAACTCCTAAGTTTAGTCTTGTTAGTTTCCTATTGTGCAAAGATAGAAAAACCCAAGAACTTCGGTAATGGAACTTTTTCCGGCGTTAAAGTCGAAGTTAAAAAAGGTCTGGGCTATAAAGTTACTTGGCAAAAAGCAGATTTTGGATCACAAAAAGTTGACTTGTCCTACAACTTTTACCTTCGCGAAATTGAAGCGCCGGCGCCTAGCAGTTTACAACTTGCAAGCGTGGTAACGCCCGTGTCATTGACTATTGCCAGTCCCATTGGTTCGGATTATCTAATCGCAACATTACCAGGATCAACGCTAGCGTTTAATTTAACCAAACAATATCTGACAGCCGGAAAATCCTACTCGCTTGCCGTTACAGCCGTCGCCTCAAATAACACAACTATGATTGGTGATGAAAAAGCCTATGTACTGGCTAAAGTTACAACGGATGATATAGGCTCATCTGCCGACAGTCCGACAAATCCTGGTTCAGGAGCAGCCCAGCCGATTGTTTTGCTGGTTCAAAGCGGAGACAATCAGAATGCAAATAAAAATTCCATATTCGGCATTCCCGCAAAAGTTAAACTTATCGATGCAAACAATGCTCCTATCAGCAACGCTTTGATAACATTCGCTCCAGCCTCGGGCTCTGCACTTACAGTATCTCAAGGCAGCGTCACAACCGATTCGGCTGGATTTGCCGAAACTATTGTAAGTTCGACATCTGCCACAGGAACTATGAGTTTAATCGCAACTTACTTAGCCGGCTCTTCCACAAAAACCGCAACGTTTTCTTCTCTAAACGTCGTGCCTCCAAGTAGTATTGCTAAAATCAGTGGCGATCTACAAATTGCAGCGCCTGGAGCAACGCTCGCAAACCCTTTAAAAATTCTTGTTAACGATGCGGGTGGAAATCCACTTGCTGGTGTGCTGATAAAATTTAGTAGTCCGCAAGCACTTTTTACGGGTTCTGTTCAAGTTCAAGTGGCCACAGATAGCAGTGGTTTTGCTGCGGTTACCCCAAATCTTTCAACTATCACGGGTGTCAATACCATCACCGCTGCTTTAGCCGTCGATGCAACAAAGTTTGTGGCGTTTACAGCTACCTCTGCAGTAACAAACACCGCCTTAGCCGATCCTTTGTACTCGTTTGTGAGTTCCTCATTGCCCGCATTAACTGCCGATGGTGTTTCTACGTCAACAATAACACTTCGAACCAAAGATCAATTTGGAAATAACTTAATAAACGGTGGCCGCACGATTGTGTTTACATCCTCGCCTGCGGGACTGATGGTGGGCGGTACATTTATAGATGTGGGAAATGGTACTTACACTCAATCCGTACGCGCACCCGCAACTAATGCAAGCGTCAATATATCGATCACAGCTTCGGTAAACGGCGTAAATTTAACCAGTTCTCCAGCACTGATTGGTCTCAATGCGAGCACGGCAGATTTAACACTTTCGACGGTTACAGCCGCAACTCCAAGCATTGCAGCGGATGGCTTATCGCAATCTTTAATCACTGTGACTTTAAAAGACGGTTTAGGAAATGCACTGACCGCATCACAGACAACAGCACTTCTTGCAGCAACTGTCTTATACTCCAGCGCCGGGACTTTAGTTGGCTCTTTAGCACAGAATCCTAACGGGAGTTTTTCGCAGTATATTCGCTCCGGAGTTATTGCAACAACGGCAATTTTAAGTGCCACGCTATCGGGTTCGGCAATTACAAATACCGGCTCGGTAATTTTTACACCAGGTGTGGTTGATCCGACAAAATCTCGTATTACCGCAAGTCCATCGACCCTTGCCCCAGATGGAGTTTCGGTTTCTACGATTACTGTTTTGGCAAAAGATCAGTACTACAATCTTTTAAATTCAAGCGCTGGTGCGGCAGTTTTAAATACGACTAACGGAACATGGGTTGGAGCTATTGTTGACAACAACAATGGAACATATCAGCGGACTTTACGTGCGCCTTTTTCAGCCGGAGCGGCCATTATTTCTGGAACGATTAACGGAAGTGCAATGCCTTCGATAAATGTTTATTTCAACTACGGCGGTGCAGGTCCCAGTGCTGCCAATTCCACTATTCAGATTTGTGATGCGGGTGGACTAAATTGTGGAAGTAATTTTTATCTTGCTGCTGGAAGTGGAACCACTGGCACAGTAAAAGTTATTTTACGCGACACCACAAATACACAAATGGCTGGCGGTGGAAGTGTCGTGACAATTGCGACCACAGCGGGGACTTTAATTGCAGCTGTGGCTGACAATAATAATGGAACGTACACCCAAGTCATTACTGCTGCAGCTGTTAGTTCTACAGGAACGATTACGGCGACTTTTGATGGAGTCAGTATTACCTCGGCTTCAGCAAGACTATTTAATTACGGAAGTTTTAGCACCACGAACTCTACTGTCACAGCTATTCCGACTTTATTAAAAGCGGACGGTGTAAGTACGGGTCAAATTGTAATTACAGCAAAGGATTCGAGCGGAATAGCCATTCCGGTCGGTGGTGTTGCGGGTCTAACAATCACAACTACCGGCGGGACAATGCAGGGTGCGATTTCAGATAATGCGAACGGAAGTTATACGCAAAATATTTTGGCGTCTGGTGCCGCGGTCGTAGCAACAGTAAGCGGAAGATTAAGTGGAACGGTATTTGCGACTGCAAGTTTAAATTTTTATACGCCGAGTGTAGTGAACGTAGCGACGATTGATTGCACTAATATCGCAACGTGGAATAACAGAGATATTGTGATTGATGGTGGCACAGCAACGCCGACTGTGACGATGAATTCTTTGGGGATTAATGGGACATGTCCGGCATCTTTTACGTTTAGTTCAATAAGTGTGATCAACGGCGGAAAAATCACCCACGGTGCAACTACAAGTTCCCAAGAATACGGCCTGACTTTAACTTCTAATGCTGTAACTATCGACGCTAGTAGTAGCATTGACGTTAGCGGAAAGGGTTATCAGTCGCAAGTTACTGGTTCATCGCAATCTCAAGGAAATATTCAAGTCGTCAATAAATTGGGCGGTGGTTCTAGTGGAACCGGTGGATCCTATGGTGGAGAAGGTGCAAAAAATACTCCGTTTCCTACATATGGCAGCCTATTTTATCCTGTCGATCTTGGTTCTAGCGGTACATGTGATTCTGCCGTATGTGCATCTTGGAATAAAGGATCTGCCGGCGGCGGACTTTTGCAACTAATCGTTAGTGGGAGTCTGTCTTTAGCTGGCTCAATTTTGGCCAACGGCGAAACGAATGTTTACGCAAATGGCGGTTGTTGTGCTGGTGGATCAGGTTCGGGCGGTAGTATTTGGATTAACGCACTCTCAATCGCTGGCACTGGAGTTATCTCAGCAAATGGTGCCGATAGCACCCAATATATTAATGGGAGCGTTGTTGACGGTGGAGCTGGAGGTGGCGGTCGAGTTGCGATTTATTTTACTAACAACAGCGGTAACTTTGCAGCAGGTAACGTCACATCAAACGTCAAGGCTGCTGGTGGGAGATCAGCTAATGTTGCAAATATCGGCGCTGCAGGAACAGTTTTTCTACTGAAGTCTTCGCAGACTTACGGCGATCTTATAGTTAACAATAATGGATATAGTTCGACTGTTGCAAAAACTATAATTAATGTACCGGCTGCAGCACTTCCAAATTCAATTACTTCTACGACCATAACTTTGACCAATGCCTTTTCAGAATTTGTTGCAAGTCGGTCTCCTTTCGCTGGTTACTACGTGATTCCGGATATTAATCAGAACGCTCTTAATAATTGGTCATCAAAGAGCAATTTTCTTATCACAGCGGCTTCTCAGAGCAGCATTACTTCATCGGGAGGTGGCCTGGTACCAACAGGATCAACTAGTAAAAGTTTACAACTGGTGATCAAGCTAGATCATTTACATGTCGTTGGAAAAGCGTACATGAGCGGGAATGCGCCCATAATTGTCTCATCTGGCGACTTGAGTGCAGGCAATACGGCAGGAAACTTGGTGAACGCAACCGGGATTCCATCAAACAATGTCGAATACGTAGGAATTGCAAATTTGACTATCGATCAAACCGGGCTTTCTTCTGTTTGGACACCCACCATATATAACTATGGCGCGGCAAACGTCACCCTAAAAAACTCAACCTTTAACTTCACAGGTAGTACACCTTTTGTTGCAGGAAATTTAGTACTTGATGGTGGAACGGTAACTTGCACTTACTTAAAAGGTAATAGCTGTTTAAATCTGAGTGGAACTTTAACTTTGCAGACCAATGCAACTTTACAACAAGCGACCACTACGACAACAAACGAATATTCCTTGGAAATAACATCTGCGGGTTTAAACATAGCTGCGGGATCGTCTATTTCAGCCGTAGGCAGAGGTTATGTTTACACCACTCCATATTATTTTAGAAGCTTCGGAAATGTTGATACCTACGGAATGTTAGGATATGCAGCTGGCGCTAGGTCGTCAGGTAGTCACGGTGGCATTGGAGGCGCTCAAACTCAGGGGATTCAGATCAATAGTTATGGGAGCATAAGTAATCCTTATGAATCAGGTTCGTCTTCAGATTCTCCTGGTGACGTAAACAGTTCTGGAGGCGGAATTATAAGACTGAATCTCGCTGCGGGGACAGCAACAGTTAATGGAACAATTGATGCATCTGGCGCATCGGTAGGAGCCGGTTCAGGTTATTGTGGAACAGGTGCTGGAGGATCAGTTTTAATTAAAACTGGCAGTGTAACCGGATCTGGATCAATTGCAGCAAATGGTGGAACCTGCACTTCGACAAGCGGTTTAGTAAGTGGTGGTGGCGGTGGTCGAATTGCAGCTTTTTATACTTCCGGAGCAGGAGGTTTTGCGACTCCAGCTTCTATGGTTACAAGATTTTCTGCAGCTGGTGGGGTTGGAACAGCAAGTTCGGTAGCTTCGCCAGCTTATACCGGGGGAGCTGGTACAATATATCTTAAAAAAACAACTCAGACTTATGGTGATTTAATTGTAAATAGTTCTGTAGCCACTACTAATGCAACTTTTATTAATTTCCCTACTTCCTCAACTTCCACTTCTATCTCGACAAATACTTTAACCAAATCAGGGGCATTTTCTGAATTAACAACCAACACAAATTATTTGCTAGGTTATTCTATTGACGCAAATACTTCACAAAATGGTACACCGATTATTGCAGATGATACTTTTTATCCAATCATAAGTCAGACAACTGATTCCGTAACTGTAGCGCCAGCCAATGACTTGACAGCCGCTCCCGTAAACGCAACAAGTGGTAGCCCGTTTACCGTGGTTTTGGCCTTGGATCATCTTGATGTTATGAACGGTGCACAGATAACATCGAATGGCAAAATTTATGTGGGTCAGGGAGACGTGAACACCGCATTAGCTAACTCACTAACGGCTAACGGTAGTATTACTTCTACGACTACTTTTCCTGAATTTGGCCCGTCGATTCTAAATTTTACTTTTCGAAACGGTGCGTACACTTTGCCGAATGGGCTTTCAGGTACGTCATTAACACTCGATAACGTAACCACTACCATTGGCTGCGTGAAAGGTACGGTTTGTTTGAATTTCAGCGGGAATTTAAACGTGATAAATGGTTCAGTCATTACTCAAATTGCAACGAATTCTACGACAGAATATTCAATTGAAGCCCAAGCAGGCGCAATTGTACTCGATAGCTCTAGTAAAATAACCGGTTCAGCAAAAGGCTATCTCGCCTTATCACCAGGTGTGCAGGTTTTTGGAAATATATTGAACGGTACGGTATCCAGGGCCTCGCACGGGGGCCGTACAGACAATGCTAATGCTCCTTATGGAAGTTTAACTGATCCATATTCTTCAGGTACCGGAACTCCAAACGCCCCTGGCGGTGGGATTATTCGTTTAAAATCTCTTGGAACGTTTCAACTCAGTGGAACCATCGATGCAAACGGGACGACACCAAATCCTACCTATCAGTACGCAAGTGCCGGAGGTTCAATCAATATTGAATCCGTGGGTGCGCTCTCAGGAGCAGGTTCCATTTCTGCCAATGGTGGAATAGGAGCAGCATACACAAGCGGAGCAAGCGGTGGTCGCATTGCCGTAAAATACGGTAGCTCTTCCGGAGGGTTCGCATACCCAAGCGCAATTCTCGCACGAGTTTCTGCTACAGGAACAAATGGGGCAAACGCGACAACTCCCGGCCCTCCAGGTACTATATATCTTAAAAATTTAACAACTCAAACTTACGGCGATTTAGTAATTAACAACGCAAACTACGCAAATACCGCCACATCGGCCGCCTTTATAAATATCCCAGCTGTTTCGGCATCAACGGCTTTAACGAGTACTGTGCTTTCGGGATCCGGATTCCTAGAAGCAGGACTGTTAACAAATCATTTAGTGGGTTTTTACTTAAATCCAAATACCGCGCAAAATGCAACCGTAACTTTAACCGACGACACTTTGTATAAAATCACCGGACAAACTGGAACCACTTTAACAACGCCTGGAAACATGACTGCAATTGGAACCTCAGGAAATAACTATCAAGCTGTTTTAAAGCTTGATCACCTTGAAATCGCTGCCGGTGGCCGACTAGAAACCAACGGTCCAATACTGGTTTTAAATGGCGACGTATCCAGCGGAACGGATAATACCTTCACCCCTAATGGCGTAATTCAATATACCGCAGGTTCTGCAGGAGCATTAGAATTAGCCAATTTGCAGAATATGACCTGGAACGCAGGCGGCGGATCTGTATCTACATTACCTTTAACGTTTGCTGCAGCTGCGACCACGATTAGTTTACAAAATGGGACTTTTAATTTTGACTCGTTAACTCTTGGTGCGGGGCAGAGTTTGACGCTTTCTAATTTTGCAAATCTTGTAAGCGGATCTTCGAGTTTTGCAACTCCGCATGTCAACGTTCCCGGAACGTTAACAGTATCCTCAAATTCCAATATTGTTTCAAAAGCTACGACGGCATCAACTGAAAATCGTCTATATATTCAAGCTGGAAATCTTACAGTTGATGGTACTAGTTCGATAAACGCCAATGGTAAAGGCTATTCGCAACAAACAATAAATTACGGTCGCACTTATGGCAACACAGATACCTCAGTTTCCTGCCCTGGTAGAAATCCAGGTGGAAATTACGGAGGAACTGGTTCGGATGCTGGCTGGGGTGTAATCTGGAGTGACACTTATGGTAGTTTTGTATCGCCAACGGATTTAGGAAGCAGTGGTTGCTCCAGTGGCAATAGCTCTAATGGTGGTTCCGGCGGCGGCGCGCTGCGATTTGCGGTACCCGGAACACTCACAAATAACGGCGTCATTTCGGTAGCAGGTGCGGGCGGGGGATCGGGAGGAAGTGTGTTGATAAACTCCGTTGGAACATTAACCGGGTCTGGAACAATCTCAGCAAACGGTGGCAGTACTTACAATTACGGAGGTGGTGGACGCGTAGCGATTTACTATACCACATTAGCGGGTGGATTTTTAACTTCTCCTTACACAACTATTCAAGCTTACACAGCGAGTCCGGGAAGCGGCAACGGTGCGGCGGCAGGAACTATCTATCTGAAAAGTGGCGCCCAATCTTACGGCGATTTAATTGTCAATAATAATGGAAGCTACTCGACATATCAGCGAACTTTTATCGGATCGATGTTATCGGCGAGTACTTTTGGTGGAACAACGCCAAGCACCGGAACCGCTATTTCATCGTCTACCTATGCTGGCGGACCAAACCAAACCACCATCAATACGTCGTTAACCGGCACAATAAACGAAAATAATCTGTTCAAAGGAATGTACATTAATCCAAAAATCACACAAAACGGTACAACCCGAGTGCGCGATGATTCATTGTTTCCGATTATTACAAGCACGCTTGCAAACCTTATTGTAAGCGGAGATTCAACCGCGATTTCCACAACTGGTGCCAGCACCATGAAGCTTGTTTTGGTATTAGATCACCTGGAACTCCGTGGAAGCAGCTATCTCGATCTTGGTGCGAATAATGTTTATGTTTTAAGCGGAGATTTAAGTTCGGGTGTTTCGACAACATTAAACTTAGACGGAAAACTAAAGGCAAACGTTCTAGATACAACGGCAGCCACAACAGTCACAGCAACAGCGAACGGAAGCTTGCCGCTTATAACAAGCTTGTGCTCTGCGAACGCCTCAAACTGCCCATAAGCGACACCCACCTTTTGTGGTTGCGAAAGCTCGCCGCAGGTGGTAATTAAGTCGGCTTATCGTCGAGGATTTATGAAAAAGCTTTTTGCATTATTATTTCTTGTCTTTGTAGGATCTGCGGTTTATCGCTATGCGGAATTAGCTAGAATCTATGCCAAATCAACTGGTCTTGTAAAGACACCTTCCAAAACTACCTCGCTTTCCGAGACAATGTCCGGCTCAATAATTAAAAAAAAAGAACCACCTTTTATCCCAGTTGCTAAAAATCAAAATATTTCTCACGACGAGGAATGCGTCAACGACTTAAATCATTTAGCGGAGCTGTCTCTACAGGAACTAAATGAATCTAGTAAATTTGAAGTGAGTGAATGTGTCGATTTTTATAATAAGAATTTCGCGCCGGGCAATTTAAATTGGATAAAAAATAAATGCTACCTGCCTTCATCCGATAAGAAAGTGTGTGACCAGCACTTGATGTTTTTTCGCATCGGTATAGCCGATTACCTCTTTGGCAAAACCCAGGAATTGAAAAGTTTGGAAGATTCGACTGTTGCGATGCTTGCATTTAATAAGATGGTACCAATGGATTTTTCTAATGAAGAAACCACTCAGCGCATTAAAGCGCTTATTAACGAGCTTTTAGACCGAAATGATTCCTCCGTAGGATTATGGAAAAGTCTTGCTGTTTTTAACTTATTAGCAGGTCTTAATTTAGCTGCAGAAGACGGCCCAAAAAACAGGGACATTGTCATTTCTCAGAATTTGCAAAAACGTGAAACTCAAAAATCACTATCGGATTATTACGATCGTGTACCTGACGACCAGGAATTAAAGTCTTCAATTGCACAATTCAAATCTTTTCAAAATCCCCAAGCTTATTTTCAAGAGCTAATTGACCGTAGTCATGAGCTTAAGGCTGAAGAAAGCTTCACGTTGGGATGTTGGTACTGGTCAGAAAAAAAAGATAAAGAAAAAGCACTTTTCTTTATCGAAAAAGCGTCTACGGAAGTGCCAGGATTTAAAAATTTCAAAGATGTATTAGAAAAAATCAAATCCGGCAGCAAAATTGGTGAAAAAATTTGTACTTTTAATATGTCGTTCAAGTTCGATTTTTAAAAATTTCGAATAAAAAAATTAGCGGTTTTTAGAATAGAAAAACGATGAAATTGCGTTAAATTGTGACAATTAAAACAGTGCAAATTCAAGTTTTTTAAGCGCTTCGTCAACGTCGGGCTCATAACCACTGAAGAAATAAATCTTAAATTATACAGAACCATTAAAAACTTTAAGCAAATGACTGTGTGATAACGCATGTTAGAAGCCACCAGATATCATATGGTATAAGTTCTAACAAATCCTAGTTTTTCCATTCGCCTAAAGTCATTATCCAATGACCAAATTTGCGCATTTTTGACCACTGATTGGGCTGCAATGACAAGATCAACGACTCCAAAATTTTCACCAGAAGGTTTTGAGGCAATAATCCATTCTTCGATCTGCAACCAAGTCTTAAAAGTTAATTCCAATTTGGGCACAACTGAAAAGTAATATCTTATCTTTTCAAAATCTTGCTTTTTTGCACCATTTAAAACTTCATAGAAAATAAAATAGTTAATAACCACTAGATCACGGTCAAGTAGGTCCTTAAGCACAAGAACAAGACGCTTATCCTTATCTCTAAAGAAGTCTATCCAAACTGAAGAGTCCACAAGGATCATTATAAGGCTTTGGGCCGTTTGACGCGCCGACGGGTTTGGTCTAGATCGAGTTCAAGGTGAACTTTTCCAACCAACTCTTTTAGACCCTTAACACGCTTGCGTCGCAAGACTTCTTTTAAAGAGTAGATAACCACATCAATTTTAGACTTAAAACCCAATTCTTTTTGAACTTCCTTCATCAAATCGTCGGGTATATCTAATGTAGTACGCATATAAAAAATCCTAAGTTTATGCTTTTAAGCATATTACAATTCTACAATATATGCTGATTTTTTTGAAGGAGCTATTAAAAAAATGTGAAAAAAAGTAGTTGGCCTCGTTTAGCCCTTATATTTAATTGTCTACCCAAGTTAAAACTTCGTTTTCCAAAAGATGGTAGCCGACTCGCACAACGGGTACACCAATCTCGATTTTTAAAGGCAGATCTACCAGACTAAATAAAATCTCCCGCTGTGAAAAATTCCATTCAACAACTTCTGCTGCCGCAAAATCAAAAAACTTGCGGTAACGAGGATAGAGTGCTTTAAAGATCGATTCTTTCGCCGAAAATATTGTAGTCCAGGTCATAGACCGATCAGCATTGAAATTCTCTATATAATGCAGCTCATTTGCAGTCAGAACTTGCGAACCAATTGCGTCCAATGCGGACCCTTGGCAAAGTCGTTCGAGATCGACTCCCAAAACTGATTGTGTACCAGCACCATTGCACCGACCTACACAGATCGCAACACCCGCTGAATGACTGATTGAGCCACTAAAACCTTCTGGCCAAATCGGACACCTACTTCGATCATTCGTAAGCTGGAAATTCGAGAATCCTAATTTTTGTAACACCTGCTTAGCGCACAATCTTCCTGCAAGATAATCTGCTTTTCGCGTCGAAGACATCGTTGAAATATCCGGCGGCAAATAAATTCCGTAATACTCAAAAAGTTCGTCATGGTATTCATTTTTATGAAATTGAACACTCACCCAGTTCAAATCGGAAAGTGGGCGGATATTGTGCCAGAGCTGGTTCAAATCCGGCCACTCTGCGGCAAAACTGCTTGAAAATGCAGTAATAAATCTGACTTTTTTATTAAAATCCATAATAAACCTCCTGGAACAACTGTTGCAAAGTGTCGTCTGCTGTTTCCGTTACCAATAGTCGTCTGCAATAGCAGTGCCGAAATTTTTTTAGGAAAAATAAGTAATGAGCCTTGTACAAGCAATCCTTGAAAACGTCGAAAAAAAACCTAACGACGTCGCATTTTCTTTCGTTAAAGACAGTCCAACCATCACACATTTTTTAACCAATGAAGAACTAGTAAAAAAAGCTTTAGCTGCACTTTCCAATTTCGAACAGCATTCAAAAGTCGGTGACCGTGTCCTTTTAGTTTTAGAAAATAGCGAAGCATTTATGTGCGCCTTTGTTGCATGTTTACTGGGTGGTCGTATCGCAGTCGGATGCCCACGCCCTATTTTTGGTCACCATATGGACCGCATTGCAGGAATAATCAACGACTGCGAACCATCAATTGTCGTCCATCAAGGTCAGTCGGATACACTAAAACATGAAATCATCCAAAGTAAATTAGCCAACGTCAAAATGCCGGCTTTTATCAACTCGGGCGCTATGTTGCTCGCACATTCAGATGCAACCATTACCTTAACAAACCCGCAGGATATTGCGCTTCTGCAGTACACTTCCGGATCGACCAATACACCAAAAGGTGTGATGGTTTCACACGGTAATCTCAGCCAGCAATGCCAAATTTTAGATAAATTATTTGCGCCAAAGACAGATAGCAAAGTCGTTTCTTGGATGCCCGTGTTTCATGACTTTGGATTGATCGCTGGGGTGGTTTATCCACTCTGCAGAGGTTTGCCATCGACTATTTTTTCGCCTTATTCTTTTGTAAAAGATCCTCTGCTTTGGTTGCAAGTTTTAAGTGCTCAAAAAGCTGACTTAAGCGCCTCTCCAAATTTTGGTTTTGAACATTGCCTTAAAAAACTTGAGCGAGACAGTGTTTCTGACTTAAGCCTAGGCCACGTTCGTTGTCTTTTAAATGGCGGCGAACCAGTACGAGCAGAAACTCTTCAGCGATTTGAATCCGAGCTCTCACGTTTTGGTTTAAAAAAACACGTGGCTCGGCCAGTTTACGGATTGGCCGAAGCAACGCTTGCGATCGCGGGCTTTCCGCTTGATGACGCACTCGAAGTTAGAACCCTAACAGTGGATGCAAAAGCGTTATGTCGTGATGAAATAATGGTTTCGCAAAACAAGATAAGTACCAAAACTTTTGTCAGCAGTGGCCCGGTAATCGGACACGATGTGCGCATCATAAATCCATCTACAAGACAGCAGACGGAAGACGGGGTGGTTGGCGAAATTTGGGTTGCCGATGGTTCGGTAGCCCTTGGCTATTGGCTCCAACCAGCCGCAACCGAGGAATTTTTTCAAGCTAAAATACACGATGAATCAACATCCTTTTTGCGTACTGGAGACTTAGGCTTTTTTCTTAAAGGCGAGCTCTACGTATGCGGCCGACTCAAAGACACCATGATCATAAACGGTACTAATATTCATCCAAATGATGTTGAAGATTCGCTGCAAAAAAACGAAACAAACTTACGCGGAGCAATGGCGGCATGTTTTTCTTTTGACGACGGCGCACACGAGCAAGTAATAATACTGCAAGAAGTTCCGGAATTTTACCGCGACAAAAATTTAAAACAGCTCGCCCAAAGAATTTTTGAAATTGTTGCGCAAAGCCATGATTTTAGACCTTATGAAGTTCTGCTTATCAAACGTGGCATTCCAAGAACCTCGAGCGGAAAAGTCATGCGCAGCAACTGTCGCAAAATGTATTTAAATAAAGAATTTAAAACTTTGTATATTTTAAAGCGTGAGTCAGCCGGACAGGTTGCAAGTTTCCAGCAAGAATTCCCAGAAATTTTAGCTGCTACACCGAATACAACCGAAGGAAAAAACCAGCCGATTGCGATTGTGGGTATGAGCTGCCGCTTTCCAAAAGCTAAAAATCTCAAAGAATTTTGGCAGCGCATGATGGATGGCGAAGACTGTATTAAGCCGATTCCCGCCGACCGATGGAATGGTGAAGCACTGTATGATGCTCATCCACTAGCCTCAGGAAAAACAACTACGCAATATGGTGGATTTATCGACAACGTTGAACAATTCGATCGGGAATTTTTTAATTTGTCAGTGCGTGAAGCAACCCGTATGGATCCGCAGCATAGATTGCTGCTTGAACTGAGTTGGCATGCGCTTGAAGATGCCTGCATTATTCCAAATAGCTTGCGCGGTACGCGCACCGGAGTATTTGTCGGGATTTCAGGAAGTGATTACGCCCAGGCGCAGTTTAGTGATGAACTTGTTGCCGATGCCTACGCCGGCCTTGGTAGCGCTTTAACTTTAGCGGCAAGTCGCGTTTCGCATTTTTTCGATTTTCGCGGTCCCGCACTAGCAATTGACACCGCATGTTCATCGTCACTAAGTGCCGTCCATATGGCTTGTCAAAGTATTCTTGCAGGTGAAAGCGACCAAAGTCTTGCCTGTGGTGTGAATCTTGTCTTATCACCCATGATTAATATGTGTCTAAGCAAAGCTGGCATGATGTCTCCCGACGGTCGGTGCAAAACTTTTGACGCAAGTGCCAACGGTTATGTGCGCGCCGAAGGTGCTGGAGTTGTATTGTTAAAGCCCTTAGCCAAAGCATTAGCTGACGGAGATTCTATTTATGGAGTTATTGCTGGTTCGGCATCGAATCAAGACGGCGGTTTGAGTGGAATTTCCGTACCAAACGGAAAAGCACAACAGGAAGTTGTCACACGTGCATGCGCCAAAGCTGGGATTATGCCAAAAGATTTAACCTACGTCGAAGCACATGGCACGGGAACAGCGGTTGGTGATCCGATTGAAATCAATGCGCTCGGGGAAATTATAAAAAGCAAATCAACGTCATTACTTGTCGGTTCACTTAAAACCAATTTTGGTCACGCAGAATCAGCTGCAGGAATAGCTGGGCTTATTAAAGGTGCTCTTATTTTGCGCCACAAACAAATTCCTCCCAATCTTCACTTTATTAATCCTAACCCATTGATTGATTTTGCTGCGCTTAATATTGAAATTCCGACGGTTATAAAAACCCTCACGAAGCAAGAGCAGCCAATGACGGTGGGAGTCAACAGTTTTGGTGTCGGCGGCACCAATGTCCACGTGGTCTTGCGTGAACACAGTGCAGCGGAGGTGGCAAATGTGCCACAAATCATTGAGCACGAATTTGCAATGCTGCCTTTTTTTGCGCACTGCGAAAAATCTCTCAAGGCAAAAGCTCTGCAACTTTCTGCAGAACTCGAGTCAGGCGAAAAACACGCCGACCTGCTTAAAACCAACATCGATCATCGCGCAATTTTGCTACAACGCGCATGTGTTTTTGCTCCTGATTTAAAAAGTCTATCGCAAGCGCTTCACAACTACGGGAGCTCTGGCGATGTAAAAAATATCTTTATCAAAAAACTAAAAATTCAATCCAACAATTCGCAAAAAACGAAAATCGCTTTGATTTTTTCAGGTCAAGGTATGCAGTGGGTCGGAATGGGCTCGCGGCTTTTTAAAGAAATACCATTTTACCGCGAACGCATTCGGCACATCGCTGGAATGTTTACAAAAGAACTTTCGGGAACGGTTCTGAAATTTTTCCAATTTAATTCTTTGGCTGCACAAGCATTACAAAAAACGGATTTGGCGCAACCGATTATGTTTACTCTGCAAGCCGCGTTATTTGATCTCCTCAGTCACTGGGGCGTACAACCTTCGGCCGTAGTCGGTCACAGTATGGGAGAAGTTTCTGCTGCATACGCCGCAGGCATACTTTCACTAAAAGACGCCGTTCAATTGATTTCAGTTCGTGGAAAATTAATGGAATCTTTAGCCGGTCAAGGCCTGATGGCTAATATCGAACTGGGCAGCCTGTCAGTTGCGAAAGTGTTAAATGAAAAATTCCCAGATGCATGCGTGGCAGCGATCAACGGACCTACATCCACCGTGATTTCAGGTTCAACCGAGGCCGTGTCGGATGCCATATCTTATTTTAAAGAAGACAAAATCACGTCACTTATTTTGCCAGGAAAGTACGCCTTTCACTCGCCATTTATCGATGCTATTTCTACCGAATTTAAACATCAAATTAAAAATATTACTTTCAAACAAAATAAAATTCCTTTGCTTTCAACAGTGCATGGTGGGTGGGTCGAAAGCCCTATCGATGCAGACTATTGGGTCTCAAACATGCGAGAGCCAGTTGCATTTGCGCCAGCTATTGAAAAACTCTGTGCGGAAGGTTTTGGTTTATTTATCGAAGTCGGCCCGCATACTATATTAAGTCCGATGATCGACCGGGTTATGCGCGCGCGCAATCATGTGGGTCATTCAATTTCAACTTTGCGTAAAAATACCGACTGCCTGGAACAATTTTTGGCTGTAGTAAGCAAAACTTACGTGGAAGGTTCGAAGCTTAACTGGGCTGCATTTCAGACCGTTGGCAAACCTTTGCAAATGCAGCAGACATATCCATTCAACTGCCAATCTTATTGGCTTAATGTTCCGAGCCGTTATGACGATTCACTTTTGCGTCCGCATAATTCACTCACAAAAAAAATAAATGTTAAAAACCCAACTTGGGAATGTGCTATAGAACAGCATTTATCACAACATAGCGAGTACGTAACGACAGATTCTGGAACTCGGCTATCACACGGCGTAGCTCTTGAACTCGCCTTGGCGTCGATTCAAGAGTTGCACCCATCGGCAAAACATATTGTGTTGCGCGATATGACGATTCACCACGCGCTCTCGGCAGCATCGCCAACTGCCGGCCGCATACAAATTTCTCACCACGAAAATCGAGTGCACGTAACCCAGTCCGCGTTTGATTCAAAAATCACTAAAGAATCTCCAACTTGGATTGAAAATTTAACTCTTGATTATCAATTGCATGACGATGAAGAGCTTGCGGTTCGATCAAAAAATAAAATTGATATTCAGGACTACACGGGTTCTTATCAAGAAAAAAACCACAGTGTATTTTATGCAAAGCTTGATGCCTTGGGTTACAAGTATGATCGAAGTTTAAAAGTCATTGCAAACTTGTGGGCCGAAGGTTCCCAAATTTTAGCGAAAATTCAGCCTGTTCCCGTTGAGAAAAACCTGTCGAAGCCACTCTTAAGTCCGTTTATTTTTGAAGGCATCGAACAGCTTTTTCTTACGCTTTCAAACCAAGTTCGTAACGCACGTTTAATCAACTATGGCATTTTAAATTGTTCCGTCCACGACTTGGCTGCGGCGTATATTCTTGCGCAGATGTCTGGTGACGGACACTTGACTGCATTTGTCACCGACGCTGAAGGCCAGATTATTGCCGAGATTCAAGGGGCTAAAATTATCGAAACTGAGCAGGACGCACTGACTAGGATCTCGGAGAATGCAGAAGACTGGCTTTACGAACACACGTGGCTCGAGAAAAGTTTGGAATCAGTCAACCGCGTCCATGCAACTTATGTTGTTTTTGCGCAAGATTGCGGCTACTCCAGAGCCTGCCTTGAACATTTAAAAAAATCCCAAGAAGGCAGTGTTTATGAAATCAATCCAGGAGATAAATTTCAGCTGTCCGGACACATTGCAGAAATTAAAGCAGACGAAGATGCCCATTTTGTTCAATTGTTGGAAAATATAAAGCACATCAAAAATTCTTCGACTCAGCATTTTAAAATTATTTGGATGTGGCCTCTACGTGCCATGTCTTTAGCTTCGGGACAAGATCATCTTAATGCTCAATATTTTGGTACCTTGGGACTAGTGAAACTTTTGCGTGCGCTGCGTACGGCCGGTATTTCAGAAAACCAAGTAGACATCTTCGTTGTATTTCCTGACGAGTCAGGCCGCGCCGGAGAAGTTTTCGATAACGAAGCTCTATGTCACTCAACTTTAGTTGGATTTGCTCGAACTTTAGATATCGAACTTCCTGAAGTCACCCTATGTCGCATTCAAATTGCTGGCGAGAATATCAATGCTGAAGCTAAAAATCTTATTAGAGAAATCACAAGCGCTCCAGTTGACAAAGAAATTCTATTACGTGGCAGCATGAGATTAGTGCGTCGACTTAAAAATATTACGGCCTCTGCAACGCCTTTGATTGAGTCTAAAACAGATTTATTTGAAACCACAATGATCCTGCAAAAACATTTATCGCGCTGGCTACCCGCAATTTCAGGCGGACGTATGCTGGTTATCGATCCGCTGCCAGATCAAGCGCGCGCTCTGTGCCGTATTGCTGAGACCCATCGGCTCCGGATGATTGTGTTGGCGCGTAAGTCGAATGTTGAAATTCTGCGAACGTTTAATATCGATTCCGTTATCGATATCAACGCAGTTGACGTGCGCAAGCAAGTGCAAGAATTTTCGCCTGAAGGATTTGACCTGATTGCAAATTACAATCGCCACTTGGGACTTGGGCTTGCAAGTTACTTTGTCAACCAAAACAGTTTAGTTGTAGATATTTTTCTTGCAGGCGAAAGTGAAACCACACAAGTAAATAAGTCGGTCGAACATATTTTATCGACCGCCGCATACTCGCAACTTCACTTGGCAAAACACAAAACTATTGCCGTCGATAGGCCACGACTTTATAACCTAAACGGAACCTATGTGATCACCGGTGGTCTTGGCGGTTTGGGGGTTGAAGTTGGTAAGCGTATGGCGCGGCACGGCGCCGGACATATTGTACTTTTGACAAGGCGAAAGCACGATCTAGATAACCACGCTGGTATCAAAACCATGCGTCGCTACGGTGCTCGAGTGAGCGTTGAAGTGGTGCGCGTGGAGCTGGAGGCGGAAGTCGCTAGCTTCTTTGCACGGTTAGCAACTGATTCGTTCCCAGTGCGCGGCGTAATCCATGCGGCGGGGGTGCTTGCTAATGGTTTGGTGCATGAAATGAGCGACGCTCAATTTCTTGAACCCATGGCGGCAAAAATTGCAGGTAGCCTGAATATTATGAATTTTGCTAACAATCCGTCGTTGAAATTTTTGATTTTATTTTCTTCTCTGGCAAGCAGCATCGGCTCGCGCGGTCAATCAAACTATGCCGCTGGAAATGCATTTATGGATGGCTTGGCTGCGCAAAGTCAACAGATGGCGGCGCAGGTCTTAAGCGTGAGCTGGGGACCGTGGGCCGAAAAAGGTATGGCGGCTCAAGGATTGAATGAATCGCGTTTAAAAGCTTCAGGTTTTGGCTTTATTCCTTTGGAAAAAGGCCTAGATCTGCTCGAAGAATTTATTGCGACAAAACGCTCCGGCGCGATCTCAGTGTTGCCTATGAACTGGGGAATGTATGGCAGGGTTTTTCCGGCAGCTCTTGAACAAGGACTTGTCAAAGATCTTATTCCAGAAATTGATGTGGCGATCCGTTCGGAGAATAGCGTGATTGATGCCATGCCGCCGCTTGCCGATGGAGTGCGGTGCCAACTGTATATTCTTGAAATATTAAGGCGCACGGTTGCGCAGTGTTTTTGCGTAGCTCTGCAAGATTTGGATGCAGCGACTGAACTGCGCTCGCTTGGTTTTGATTCGATTATCAGCCTGGAGTTAAAGGCGCGGATTGAAGCGCAACTCAGCATGCGTATCAGCACGTCATTTTTGCTAGATGGTCCTACGCTTGAAGCTCTTGCCGCCCATTGTTTAGAACGTCTACGCGCCAACGTTGTTTCTGAAACTTTGCAGCAAGCATTGATATCGGTGTCAGAAGATTTGACGGCCAAGGCTAGAGAAATTGTATGTTGAAACTTCTACGTCTATTGGCGCAAAAATCATTGAGTGCATTACTTTTGACGGTTGTGTTTGGCATCGCAAGCGGAGTTTGCAGCGCATGGTTGATAAAATTAATGACCGGCGGTATTTATGCTTTAAAAACGCTGCAGGAGCGTTTATGGGTATTTGGGATTTCGGCATTTGCTCTAGCAGTAGCGAGCTATATTACACGCAGAATTTTATTGATCATGTCGCGTGACGCTGTAAACGACTTACGCCTTGGTCTTTGTGCTGCGATTCAAAAAGCGCCGCTACGCAGTCTGGATGCAATCGGCAACGCGCGCCTGCTTGCCACGCTCACTGAAGATGTTCTGATCATTTCCGATAGCCTAGTTATTATTCCAATTATCTGTGTGGAGCTTGCTGTACTTTTAGCATGTCTGGCTGCTTTAGTTTGGCTGAGTCCCATTTTGTGTCTTGGATTGGTTTGCTGTCTTACTATTGGCGTCGTGACGCACGCTCTTATCACACGTCGAACAGAGCCCTATCTGCGCCAAGGGCGAGACCTTTGGGATAGTCTTATTGGTCTCTATCAAGATTTGCTACAAGGCAATAAGGAATTAAAACTTAATGGACGCGGGCGCGCTATATTTTGGCAGCAGCATCTCGAACCTACCGCCTTGGCCATGCAAGCATTGTCTTTTAAGTGGCACCATCTTTTTGCAGTTGCTGGGGTCTTTGGTCAAATATTTTACTTTCTAGCAATCGGCGTCGTGCTTTTTCTGGGACCAATTCTGGGACAATCCGATCCGATGGTTTTAAGTGCCTTTACATTTATGACTTTTTTCTTGTCTGGTCCAATTGGCGCCTTGGTCGATGCGGTGCCGAAATGCCGACGAGCAGCTGTTGCGCTCCAGCGTATCGATGATATTAATTTAAATATTCCAGCGGATAAAAATTTAACCGTTAGCACATTAGTTTTAAATAATTGCCGAAAGCTAGTAATCCAAAATCTGGAATTTCATTACTCATCTTTATTAAATACCGCCAAAAACTTTACTGTAGGCCCGATCAGTCACACGTTTTGCGCCGGAAAAGTGACGTTTATTGTCGGTGAAAATGGTTCTGGAAAAAGCAGTTTAGTCAAACTTTTATGCGGAATTTATGCACCAAGCACTGGCACTGTTAAAATTCTAGATGATCATTCGCAGCAGTTAGTCGAAGGACCAAGTGAACTTTTTGCCGTAGCATTTTCTGACTTTCATCTGTTTCGGCATCAACATGGATTTTTACCTACGGAAGAAAAAAGCGCACAGCATTACCTAAAATTACTGGGTCTAAAAGATAAGGTTTCTTTGGAAAATAAAAGTTTCTCTACGGTTGATCTTTCTGCCGGGCAGCGCCGCCGTCTTGCGATGGTAACAGCACTGGTGCAGGATCGTCCGATTTATATTTTTGATGAATGGGCTAGTGATCAAGATCCGGAGTTTAAAGATTTTTTCTACACAAAACTTCTTGGCGAGCTAAAGAACCGCGGCAAAATTGTAATCGTTGTGTCTCACGACCGGTCGTATTTCTCGGTTGCGGATTCGCTTCTTCATCTGCATGGTGGAACCGAAAAAAAGATTGTACTTAAGCATGCGAGGAGACAGTTATGATCAAAGAATCGGGAAATATCATCCAGCATTTTAGCCGGGATCGTGACGCAGACGTACGCATTTTTTGCTTTCCTTATGCTGGGTCAGGTGCCCATGCTTTTAGTTCTTGGGCGCCAATGTTACCGCGTACCGTCGATGTCGTTGGTATCAATTATTGGACCAGCAGTGCGTCTCAAAACGAAGACCTAAAACATTTTGCAAAGCCGCAGGCGTTAGTTAAACTTGCGGGCGAAATTGTGGAAGAAATGTTACCGTGGCTCGACATGCCTTATGTCTTTTTTGGGCATAGTATGGGAGCACTCGTTGCATATGAAGCACTTGCTACGTTACAAAGGTTGCATGCACCAATGCCTCGCGCTCTACTACTTTCCGCTGCGCGGGCTCCGCATCAGCCGCCAAAATGCTTACTGCATACTTTAGACGATGAAACTTTTCTGTCGAAAGTCCAAGAATTAAATGGTCTGCCGCAGGAAATTTTAGATTCCAAAGAACTTCTTCAGCGAGCATTGGCAAGGCTTCGGTTTGACTTTGCCGTATGCGAATCTTATCGCAAAACACACTACACACCCGTTGATGTTCCTATGGTGGTGTTTCACGGAACGCACGACGGGTGGTTAAGTCTCGAAGATAGCGAGTGCTGGCGAGAGCACGCCGGAAGTGGCTACCAATTGCGGATGATCGATGGCGATCACTTTTATATTAATACGCAGCGGCAGCTGCTGCTGTCTCAAATCAATGAATTTATTTTTTAATTTTACTTAGGAGAAAGCACCTGTGTTAAATACTGCACGCATTGAAAAAAAAGACGAAAATTACTGGGACAAAATCACCGGAAAACTGCGCAGATTAAATTTTTTAGCAAATCAGCCCAAAGCCTATCCGTTGTCAAATAGCCAACTAGGGATTTGGTTGCACCAGTATCAATTCAAAAATAGCGTTGCATATAATCTTGCCTATGGTTTTGAATTTAAATTTGTTATCGATGAAAACAAGTTGCGCAGTGCGTTAGCAGAGCTTGTAACAAGGCACCCCATTTTGCACACGCGTATTGACCTGGTCGATGGCAAACCGCAACAAGCAATCCATCCTAGTCCGTTTTATCTTGATGTTTGCGAAGAAGAAAACACGTCGCTGTCGAAGACTTGGCTTCAGGATTCGTTGAATCGTTTCGCTAGTCAACCTTTCCAACTAGACCAAGATGTTTTAGCACGGTTTCGCTTTGTTAAAATTTCACCTGAGTATTCGGTGTTATTTTTTGTAGTGCATCATGTTGTGTTTGATGGTTGGTCGGCAGGTGTTTTTTTGCGCGAGCTTAACGATATTTACAAATCTCTACGTGATGGCACTGAAGTGCCTTTGGCACCAAATTCCGAAAACTTTCGGATGCATTGTCTTGACCAGCATCGTGCATTTAATTCAGGCGAAATGGATGAGGCTCTTTTGTATTGGTATAATAGACTTTTTCCTGCTCCGGCACCAATCGATTTACCTTATGACTTTGTCGTACAGTCACAACGCAAAAAAACCGGTGCCGTCCTACGTTTTGCAATTACTTCTTTGCAGAAAAAAGGCTTGGAACAAGTAGCTACAAATCTTAATGTCACACCTTTTGTTGTTTATTTAAGCTTGTATTATCTTTTGCTTTACCGAATCACAAAACAAGAAAAGCTTTTAGTCGGAGTGTCGGTTGCCCACCGTAGCGAAATGATTCACCGCAATATGATCGGACCATTTGCGGAAGTTTTACCTATGATATCTAATATCCAACCGCATATTTCACTCGCCGGGTTCATGCAACAAGTGAAAGACGAAACGGGCCAAGATTTGGAGCACAGCAAAATCTGGTTAGCGCGACTGGTGGAAATGGTTTATCCCAAGGGACTTCCCGTGCCAAATACTTTATTTCAGGTTGGCTTTGATTTTCAAAACTTTCCTTGGCCGAAAGCCCAAGGCGGAAATGTTTCGGAAGGCTTTAGTGGCGAAGCAAAAATTGATCTGAACTTAGGAATAAGCAGTTTTGAAGATAGTCTTATTTGCAGTCTTGAATACGCGACTGATGTTTTTTCTGAGGTTACGATTAAAACTTTTTGTGACGCGTTTAGTCATCTTATTGAAACAGTCCCAACTTTAGATTTAACATCTAGATTGATTGATATCGACATCGTTTCTGAAAGACAAAAAGACCTGATCACAAAATTAGGCGATGGCCCCGTTGTCAATCACTCGGCATTTGTCGGAGCGGGAGTCTGGCTTAATGCGCATAGTAAAAATCGCCCTAATCAGCTAGCCGTGGAATACAAAAACGAATCACTTACCTACTCACAATTGTCCCTTCGCGTTGATGCTCTTGCTAGTTATCTTGAAAAACTTGGAATCGGTAGAGGTGACGTCGTTGCATTTGTTTTTGAGTCATGTTTGGACCAGGTCGCAATTTTATTTGGAATATGGAAAGCTGGGGCGTGCTTTTTGGCCCTTGACCCAAATTCGGGTGCACTTCGCCTTTCGGAACGTATCGCAGATATCAAACCAAAAGCCATCGTCGTAACTCGTGCTCTGCCCGAGTGGTTAGATAAATTTCCTGACTTGCAGGTGATTGCTATTGATGAAGTTGGAACTCTCGAGCAACCTTTTACAACCGAATGGACATCCCTGCCGGATGATCCTGCATACATTGTCTATACTTCAGGTTCAACAGGACCGGCAAAAGGCGTAAAAATTTCGCACCATGCATTGACGAATTTTGCCCTTGGTGCCCAAAAACAATTTGGCTTCGAAGCACATGACCGCGTGCTGCAATTTGCCCCGATGTTTTTTGACGCTTGTTACGAAGAAATTATGCCAGCTCTAATTGCTGGAGCCACACTTGTGATCCGCAATCCGGAATTAATGGGCTCTCCAAAATCTTTTCTTAAGCACATGCGCGACAAAAAAATCACTATCATTGACTTACCTTCATCATTTTGGTCGGAGCTTGTGCCAGTTTGGGAAAGCGCTGAAACTGACGTACGGCTTGTGATTATCGGAGGTGAGTCGATACAGACATATCACTGCGTGCAATGGTTGGACAAAAATCCAGCAAAAAACGTGCGTTTGATTAATACCTACGGCGTGAGCGAGGCCAGCGTCGTATCTACTTACTTTGAACTGACTCACATCAAATCAGAAGTTTTAAAAAATTTACCCAGTGTTCCGGTTGGACGTCCATTTAGCAACATCAAGGTGCGTGTGGTCGATCAACTCAGCGGTCATCTGGCACTTCCAGAGATTTACGGCGAAATCTGGATTGGTGGCCTTGGAGTAGGAGAAAGTATAGACGGTAAATTTACTGAGAGATTTGTTTGCAATAGTGCAGGTGAAGCTTTTTACCGCACAGGTGATATCGGTCGCATGAAAATCGATGGCACGATTGAAGTGCGCGGCCGAATTGGCAGCATTGCAAAAATACGAGGTTTTTTAGTTAACCCTAGTGAAATCGAACGCGCATTCGGTGCATTATCTGAAGTTAAAGCATGTGCAGTGGTCATTAAAGAAGACAAATCTTCACGCCAGAAAATTCTTTTTGCGCATCTTGTTTCGCAAAACGGTGCGGCGGATACAATCACCGTCAAAAGTTTTGCGAATCACGAACTGCCAGGCCACCTTCGCCCGCAGCAGTATATTTTTCACGAGCAAATGCCGCTTACAGCATCAGGAAAAATCGACAAGAAAATTCTCCTCGACTTGTCGGTGCAAGACCAGACATCGACCGAACTCGCGCAGGGTCAACCATTAACTTTTATCGAGGAAGTTACTGCAGGCATTTGGCGAAGTGTTTTGGGAACCGCAGATCTTGGTCTCTACGATGATTTTTTTACCATCGGAGGCAATTCTTTGCTATCGATTCGGGTATTAGCTGGAATCAAAGAAACATTAAAAGTTGATTTAAACTTAGTACAATTTTTTGACAATCCAACAGTCGCTGCTCTTGCGACACTCGTTGAATTAAAATTTGCGAACTTATTGTTGGACCCTCAATCTTTGCAATCTCAAAGTGTGCAGTCGTCCAATGCCTATGTGCTAAGTGCTATCGAGATGTATAATATCTCGCGCTTGCAACACCAAGTGCGCCCAGTGGCTTTCGAGATCGAAGGAAATTTTAATATTCCTTCTTGGATAAAATCTGTCGAACAAACAATTGATGGCGTGGAATGTATTCGAACCAAGTTTCATTTACTGAGAAAAGAAGCCACTCCTGTGTCGAGCGAGAATTTTGCGCTTGATTGGTCTGTGCAGCAGTTTGATTCAAAATCAGAAGTAGATGCAGCCATGGCCAATGAAATTTGCGAAGGGATTGATTTAGAAACAGAATTTCCCATTAAAATTCGAATCTACCAGACTTACGACTCCCGATACTATTTTCTGTTAATGTTCCACGACGCTAGCATGGATCACAAATCAATAGCGCAATTTATGGACGAAATCTTTACAGAACAACGTCAGTCACGCCTTCTCGCTCCAGATATTATTAAGAACGCAAAGCTGCAGCAAAAAAATTACAGTGCTTGGTCGCAAAAAATTTATGGACAAGCAAATTCTCAAAATTTGCCGTCACTAGCGAATATCCCAGAAGATATCAGAGAACGTCGTCGATCTACACAAAAGCTGATTGATTTCCAAAATCTTGAAGCCATTGGCGATCGATTGGGAGTCAATACGCAACTGATTTGTACTGCCATTAGTGGTACTGCATTGACCCAGAATTGGCCTGATAAGGAATTTCATTTGCATTGGAATTTGGAACGACGTCCGATGGATGGCATGCAATCTTGTATGGGTAAATTCGATCTGCCGTGCGCATTTTTAATGACCCGCGGCGAACAGGAATCGACCACACATGTGGTCAAAAATCTTATGGCGCAAACCTTGTCATCTTACCAATCAAAAGTTTTGCCAACTAATACTCCCACGGCGATTGACACTTATGTTTCTTTCGATCGGTTTCTTGTCCCGAAAAAAGTTGGTGGTAATATATCAATCAAAGCTCTTTCTGTTGTTCGAGCGGAATTACCCGCTACGATCGGCTTTTGTTTTTCACAATCCCGTGAAGGACTTATTGTTTGGTGTGAATGCGATGCAGATTTCGCCACAGATGGGGAGCTTGAGAATGCGCTGCTACATGTGGTCGCAGCTGCTGCAATTTTAAATGAGGAGTCTATGTAACCAAAAAATTCATTTGTTTTGTGTGTTAGTAAGTTGGTAATTAAAAAATTTTATAAAGGAAGATTCCATGTTAGTTAAAAAATTAAGTATGTTTGCCGTTAGTGTGACCTCAGCTCTTTGCTTGGAAAGTATTGCCAAAGCCGAACCCGAAATGGTTTGTACAGCAGATGAATGCACAATCGATTATGCGGGCTATAAGACACTAGATCTTGTTGTGCCAGATGGGGTTGAGACCGTAGATCTTACCTACAATGGATCAGGACGAGTCAAAGTAAAATCAAAGACTGCCGGACGAGTGATCAACAAGCTTATTGTCAATTGCGTTGGCAGTGGCCGCGTGGATCTTAAGGGACTTCGCTCTCGCGAAGCGAAAGTAAAATACCGTGGGAGTGGAGATCTTAATTTCTACGCAAGTGAATTAGCTAAGATTGTTAATTCTGGTTCAGGTGACATCAATGTATCAGGACCAGCGAAACTCGACGTAAGTGGACATGGCAGCGGCAAAGTAAATCGCGAAGACTAATAGCTTTGGGCCTGTAAATAAATAACTTTGACAACTGGAGGTCATATTTATGAAATATTTGATAGCTAACGAAATAAATAATCCGCGACGTATCTTTGGATACGCCTGTGGTTTTTTATTTCATTATCGTCC